>CACFNV010000037.1 GCA_902567635.1 uncultured Alphaproteobacteria bacterium | reverse complement strand
GCTCGCTTGGGGTGTATAATGAATATGAAAACCTTTTTGTATTACTAAGGCTCCCCAAAGCCGATCTTCTATATTAGTTGTTTCTTCATCAAAAGGAAACTGATCCCATATCTCTCTTGGAATTGCGCTATTAGCATTATGAAAGAAACTGTCTTTTTTTTGAGTTCGTTCATCTAGTCCAAAAACTACAGTTAGATCTCTTTTATCAAGCGCTGAAGACGAGGATAAGGGTTCCTGACGTCCATAAACTCCAGCAATCTTTCCTGTTCTATCATTTATCAGGGGCTCTATGAGTTTTTCTAGCCAACTATTATTCTTAGGTATACAATGACCAGAAATAATTGCTATATATCTCCCAGAGGAAGCCTTTATTCCTGAGTTTATAGCCTTTCCAGGTAAAAACTCTTTGACGTTAATTATTTTATCGGAATATTTGGAAGCTACTTGAACAGAAAAATCGTCAGAGTTATTGTCTACTATTATTATTTCATGATCTTTAATGGTTTGATTTTTTATGGAGGATAAGCAATGTTCAATCCAACGCTCTTCATTTTTTGTTCTTATGATAATAGAAACAAGTGGTTTCTCTGAAAACTTTTTTTTGCTCATAAAAATAGCTTTACTTTTTCAGGATTATTTTTCTTCAAGTAATCCAGAGCTTTCTCAGCCATATAAAAGTCAAATTCATCGTGAATATCAATAGACGTTTCAAAATTGTCGTTAATAAGTATTTCAACATTATCGCCAATTCTTCTTCCTTGTCGCCAAATTGATGCTCTTGAAGCGCACGCGAGACCGGTATCTTCCCTATAAATAGCCTTCTTCTCTTGTCGGCTTGAGTACACTCTCATACTTTTCAAAACGCGAGAAAGCTTATCTTCTTTATTATATTGCCAGTAATTTTTGTGAGTAGGAGAAGCAGAAAAAACACTATCCAAATCTTCTTGTTTTTCAAGTAAATCAATAGCTGAATACAACCAGTCCACATTTCTGAAAATATCAGTACACGTCAAAAAAACACAAATATCAAACTTGCTTTTAACTTGTTCTTCGTACTCCAAAAGAGCATGTTTGAGAGTGTCTTCCGTTGTTGAGTTATCATTTGCCAAGTTGTCAGGTCTCAAGTTTGGAATTTTCGCTCCATAACTCATAGCAACATTGGCTATTTCTTTACTATCAGTCGTAACGATAACTTGATCAATTTTCAAGCAACTCTTTGCAGCAATAATAGGCCAAGCTATAAGCGGTTTGTCATTGAAACTTCTTAGATTTTTTCCTGGTAAACCTTTAGAGCCTCCTCTTGCAGGAATTATACATATTGTTTTAATTTTGGTTTTCATTGTTATTACTTAAATCAAGCTGGTAAAAAACTCAACATCATAAGGTTTCAACCTAGAAAGTTTTTTCTTTATACTTAAGTTTTCTTCCATTTTTCTTTGGAAAAGTGCTTCATGGATCATGGGTTGAAAAAAACTTTTCCGCCATATAATTGGGTCCCAAAAATTATCGAAAGGGAACTCCTTAAATTTCACAATATCACCAGAAGTTGATTTTTTATATCTATTTACGCAATAAAAGAGACCATTTGGTGAAATAAGCTTTTGTATATAAGAAAAGTAAAAACTTATAGTATGTAAGTTCATTTCCATGAAAGATCTAGTATTTATAAAAATATCTATGAAAGTTTCTGAAAAGTTTTCTAATAAATATCCAGGAAGTATAACGTAATCATAGAGTAAAAGATCTCTCTTCATTATAGACAGATTTTCCGCCGTTTTAACGTTCTTTTGTTCAAGTATTTTTTCTAGATTAAGTATTTTCGCTTTAGGTTCTAAGCTCTTTAGATAGTAATTTGAAATGAAATTTGTTTCAGGTAAATCAAGAAGAATACAAGTGGTTTCTGGAAACAAGCGTTTTATTTTGTAAGTTAAACCTCCGTAACCACCTCCAATTTCTAATGTAAAGATTTTGGTTTTTTTTTGACTTTTCTGATTTATGAATGGTGAGAGGACAGAAAGAAAGTAAATAAGAAATAAGTCATGATAATCAAAGAACTTTTTGTCATAAGAAAAAGTTTTTGGATTTCCTATTTTTTCCTCCTTATTTGCTTCTATAAAGTCTTTATTAACTAGATGCGAAAGCCTCTCTAGAACACGTAATTCCTTAGAGGGTGTTCTCTTTTCAAGAGAGTCGTTGCATTTAAAGCTTAATTCATTGTCTCTAAAATCAGATAATTTTCCCCTATCAAACAAAGTGTTTTCGAAGCTTTTGGGATAAATATCCCAATGCTTACTCACAAAATGTGGGGGAATAAGTGATTTTGATAAATGGTATGATTTTTCCAAAACTTAGTTACTTTCTTTCAATTTTATAGATTTTAACATTTCCATAAACAAATTTTCCTCTTGAGAAGGGAATTGAACTTTCTATCAAAGTTTTATAGCCCAATTGATCTATCTTCTCATCTACAAAATTATCATTAATATCATTTAGCAATTTTATATCTACCAGCACATGGTAGTCTGTTTCATTAGTTTTAAGGTATCGGAAATGATGGTCATTATTTCCTATAACACCCACATGGTACTTAAACGAAAAACCTGTATTTAATTGACCACTATAATACCAGTTCAGAGTAACCAGGTTTTCAAGTTCTCTCTCATTTAAATTATTTTTCAGAATTTCAACAATATTTGACCAATCAAGAATTTCTTTAGTGTTATCCCATTTAGGTAAAGGAGAATTACTGTCCTTTTGTTTAGTAAGAAAACCGGTTTTTGATTGAACTAAAATGACAAAAATCAAACAAAAAACCGCTGTTACATTAATTCCTTTAAAAAAATATATTTGCCATTTAAAAAGGTTAACAGAGACAATAAAATTTGCACAAACTGGGATCAGAAGCATCCAACCAATCATTGACCAATGCGCAAAAGAGTTACCTGAAAAAAAGTTTACCAAATTGAAAAAAACAATTGGGGGAAGGGCTAATATATAAAAAAAATATTCCTCTTTCCTCAATTCGTTTTTCTGTCTGTAATAAAAACTTAGTAAGATAAGGATAGCTGAACTTGGTAACATTAAAAAAAGCTGTACAAGAAAAAGTACAAAAAAACGATCTGGGTGAAAGCTGAAAGACGATCTTTCTTGGTGAAAGAGGAAGCTACTGAAGTCGTTATTAAAATTCCATATAAAAACAGGTAATAAACCCATTGTAGCAATAGTAAAAGAAATAAAAAATTTCTTAGAAATCAATATTTCCTTCTTAAAAAATATAAAATAAACAATGAGACTTAGTCCAAAAAAGTAGGCTTGATATTTTGATAAGAAGCCCAGAGCTATAAGAACGCCGATAAAAAGCCATTCTATTAAATGACCATCTTTTTTGAAAAAAACAATCTTTGATACAAGATATAGGGATGATACAACAAAAAAGTTTAAAGGACCATCAGGAACAATCAGCAAACCGCCCGAAAAAAAGAAAAATGGTGACAAAAAGTATAATACGGCAGAAATTATACCTACGTTTGTTGAATAAAAAAGCTTGCCAATTAAAAATAAAAAATAGCTTGTTAACATTCCAAAACAAATGAAGGGAAACCTAAGAAACATTGGGTTTTGCAAAGAAGTATATTCTGAAAAAAAATGCAATATCCACATTGTTAGAGGTGGATGATCAAAATAAGATAAAGACAGCTCCCTAGAAATTGTCAATGCATAGGCCTCATCATTCAAGAGAGGAATAAATTGAAATATAGAAATTTTAATTAGGAGAAATAAAAATAAGATAAAGAAGATCCATTTCTCTCTATCATATATAAAACTCTTCATTGTAAATTTATCTTATCTTCCATGTGAACATAGATGAGAGTGTAAAGTTCCAAATAGCGCTGAAAATAGCTCCTCCTAGGCTGGCGATGAGCCAGTTAGATAGCTGAGAATACAAGAAGTGTGCAAGTGCAAAATTTGCTAGGGCTCCTAATGAGCATATGAGGTAAAAAGTAATTAACCCTTTTAACAATTCAAAATATTTGAGGGAACGATCTCTAAATGTTAAGAGATTATTAAAAAAATAATTTGTTGTCATTGCGGAAACAATTCCAAAAGTTTGAGCAATATCAAAAGAAATTTTTGAAAAGTTCATGAATATCCCAGTTACTAATAACTGTATTAAGACACCGCTCAAACCAACAAAACAAAAAAGTATGAACCTTATCGAAAGATTCCCATTAAAAATTTGAGATATTATTAAACCCAATAATTCTAAGCCTGTTGCTATGGTCATCTTACTTTCCCCAGCATATCGACTTTTAAATTTATAACTTACCTCTTCAGTTACAAAATTTTGCCTTGCAGACGCTACAAGATCAGCTAAAACTTTAAAACCTTGTGTTTGCAATCTTTTGGAGTATTGCTCAAAACTCTTTCTTTTTACCATGAAAAAACCTGATAATGGATCAGAAATTTTTATTCCTAATAGTTTTTTTGTGTAGAAAGTTGCGAGGTTACTACCAAGCCTTCTTACATAAGAAAAAGCACCTAGCGATATATCTCCTTCATTTAAAAACCTGCTTCCGACAACTAAATCTAAGTTTGGTTTTTTTTCAAAAAGAGAATACATTTCAGATAATTTTGTCTCGTCATGCTGCAGGTCGCAGTCAATAACTGCACATATTTCAGATTTTGAAGAAAGAATGCCCTCTATAACAGCGCCAGCAAGCCCTCTTCTCCCTAATCTATGTATAAGACTAATGTATTGTTTCCTTTTTGTTTGTTCGCGGATTAATTCTGCCGTCCCGTCAGGGCTATCATCATCTACAAAAATGACTTCATAAGATATATTTTTTAATGTTTTTTCTAGCCTATTTAAAATTTCCTCAATATTGTCTTTCTCGTTGTATGTAGGAATTATTACTGATAATTGGCGTTCTTTCACGGAATTTCCTTAAATGGGGTATATCCATTATTCTAATCAATTGTTCCTATGTGTTTTAAAAAAGGTTTATGTTTTTGTAAATGATAAAGTGATATTGTTTTTATAGGAGGAAAAAAATTTGGACGGTCTTTATTCAGTTTTCTTTTTGATTTCTACGTTAATTTCTTTAGAAAACCCTTTATTTAATGGATTTCCTGAAGGGGAAGCCAGAGAATATTCTAAGGTTTCGTTTTCTAAAGTTGAGTTTCAGAATAGATTTATCGGTAATGAAATCCAATATTCACGTTATATAGGTAAAAGTTACGGTCCGTTGCAGCCTTCGTATTCTATCTCGTTAACCGATGAGAATGGCTTTTGGGGAGGAGCAGGTTTCATTCGAAAGTTAAAAATTAGTGAAAAGTTAAACTTTAATCTAGATTTTTATCCAGGAATATATGCTAAGGGAAACGAGGAGGATTTGGGAGGTTGGTTAATGTTCAGATCTGGAGTGGAATTGGAATATAAAATAAACTATGACTGGAATATGTCCCTAAGTTATGACCATAGGTCTAGTGGAGATATATGGAAATACAACCCAGGAATGGAAACTGTGAAATTTAGTATTTCAAAAAAATATTGACTATAATTGGTGTTTATTTCAAAGACGTCATTTGGAGAGCCTGTGAGTGTTAGAAATTTATAAATTATTCTGTGCAGTAAATTATCCTTTATGGTGGTTGATTTTGAGGTTAAGGTCTAGGAGAGGTAAGGAGCATAGGCAAAGGTACTCAGAAAAGTTAGGGTATGGATATGAAAATAGACCTGAAGGAGATGTAATTTGGGTGCATGCTTTAGGTTTAGGGGAAACCTTATCTTTAACATTTTTCTTAGAAAAATTATCTCATAGATTCAAAAACAAAACAATATTATTTACTAGTTCAACATTAAATTCATTTATCGCTTTTAATAAGCTCAAGATGAAAAAAAACATAATACACCAGTTTGCACCGGTTGATAATTACATATCTTTGAGACGCTTTCTTTCGCATTGGAAACCTTGTATGGCTTTAATTTCTGAAATTGATCTATGGCCATTGCGGGTAGTGGAAACAAAAAAATATGGAATTCCTATGGTTCTATTTAACTCACGGATGAATGAGAAAAAGAAGAATGATAGAAAGAGAATATACAAAGTTTTTAAAGAGACGTTAAAATGTTTTGATTACATTTTTCTACAAGACAAAGACTCCAAAAAGCATTTTGAGTATTTTGGAATTCCAGAAAATTCATTGAGATTATGCGGCTCTCTTAAGTCTGCTGGAACACAATTGTACCAAAACAAAGATTTGGAAAAAAGACTTAAGTCAGCTTTCCAGGGTAAGCTGGTATGGATAGCGGCTTCTTTACATGAAGATGAAGAAATAGAAATTTTAGAGGCCTTTAAAATAGCCAAGAAAGAGATCAGCAATTTAATTCTGATAATTGTACCACGTAACACCGATCTATATAATATTACAAAGAGTAAGTGTGAAAGATATTCAAATAAAGTAGTTATAAGACAGATTGATTGCCAAGTGCCACATAAAGATACTGAGATTCTTGTTGTCACAACCATCGGAGAGTTAGGAGTATGGTATAAAATTGCAAAAATTGCTTTTATTGGAAATTCACTGAACTATGAAAGAATAAAGACAGGAAAAAACCCTTTTGAGGCTATTCAGTCAAATTGCTTAGTAATTCACGGTCCAAAAATGCTTGAACCAGGTTATGCTGATTTGTTAAATTTAGGAATCACAGATATTGTTGACGACAGATATCAAATAGCTAACGCACTAACAAAATATTCATTGCCAAAAAGTAGAAGTTGTAAACTTATGAAAGGTAAAAAATTCATAATTAACAACAAAATTTTAATTGATAAATTTGTTGACTCTATTCAACTTATTTACAAAAAAAAAGGGAGCAAGAATTTCTTGCCCCCTTTTTGATAATTTGTATTTTTTTAAGTAGTTGTGCTTGACGACTTTTGAATAGCTACAACTACCGCAGCCACAGCCGCTGCCGCGAGTGCTACAGTTGATGAAACTGCTGCCGCCGCTCCTGCCGCTGCGCCAGAAGCTGCAGCCGTTGACCCGGCAGCTCCTGCACTTGCTGATGCCCCACCTGAAGCTCCGGCACTACCGGCTGAACCACCTGCACTGCTTTGAGCAAATGATGGTGCTGCTAAAGATAAAACAAAAATTATTGTTGATAATATTTTTAATATACGCATTAAGTTAACTCCTACGTTTCGCTAGCTTCAACTGTTATACAATATAAATTTTTATTTGAAAATATATTTTTTAATATTTCTTATTTTTTAATTATTTATCCATTGTAAAAAATTTTTGTGTCTAAACAGCAACATATCTTGGCTTGTAACGCTTAATTTTGCTGAAATGCATAGAAATTATAGGTAAAGAAGCTTTTGTTTGCAGGACTTATCCATTGCTTTGACTTAAGTACTATATCAGTGCCAGCTAACAAATAGTATATGTTATTGTATGACTGAAAATTAGAATCACAACGCTCAATGACTTTATCGGTAGATACTTTATAATTAAGGATGCTTAGACTGACTGTCGGTTTTTTCTTCAACATACAAGTGAATGTTATATCTTCATACTGATTAGTGCTGTCTAGAAATCTATGAGTTTTAAAATAAGATTTGTTTATATGTTTAAAAGGTTTTTTAAGTTTTGGGTGATTGAGGGAGATAAGATCCTGTGAAAATCCTCTAGTAGCTATCAAAATTCCATTATGATAAGAAAGGCTTATTCCATCCGAGCTTACCCAAGTAAGCTTTTCCCCATTATTACCAAGCGCAACCAGCGTAGCCTGAACTTTTTCATTTTCTGATGATATCATGACTATAGGTTGGTTGAATCTAGAAAGCCATGTAGAATCCTTTTTGGTTCTTGCTAATGAGTTTTCTTGAATCTCTTCTAATTTTTTTGATTTTAATAAATTTTTATAAATACTTGAAAATTCCTTTGATTGATTTTTTTTTATTTCATCTGATGTACATGAAAAAAGAAAAAAAGATGTTATCAGAAATGCTATTTTCATCGGACTTGTCATCTGTAAACTCTCTTCCAATTGCTTTGGAATGAATTTTCATCATAGGCTTTTATATTGTTGTAAAGATATTTTTCGTCACTCAAGTATAATGTTGCTCCTCCATCGCCTGATATTGGACGTATAACTGTAGATCTACTATATTTTGACTTTTTCCCTGTTAGCCAATGCAGTGGGACTTTTAACGTTATACCCTTATCAAACGACCCTTCGCCAAAAGTGGAAAATTTTACATCCGTTAGTGTAGCAAAAGCCCCTATTTCCCATCCATTATTAAAATTTCTTGCAACTGAAACTGTTGAGCCATAATCACCAGCTAGATACTTTCCACCGTCTATTTTCAAATTCCATTTGTGTGGCAGGTCGTAATAAAAAGAAGCTAAATAAATAGAATGAGCATCTGACTTAAGTCTAAAATTTGCTTCAGTAGCTCTTTTTCTCACTTTAGCCAGATCTAACCCAATACCATAGGGTTTATCACTATCTTTCCAAATTATCTCAGATCTTATTCCAGCATACATCATTTCTAGATATCCCAAGTTTACTTGCGCAAATATGTTAGGAAAAGGTTTAAAAAATTGGTTCAAAGTTAGATTATCAACAAATACCTTGCTTCCAATATCTCTATGGTAGTACATAAAGTCTGATCTTACATTCGGTAAGCCCTCTTTGGGCCCTCGTTTTATGTCATCCATAGTGCCAGCCAGAGGCTGTTTTAAGGACCCTGATATATCAGTGTATTTCATCATTCGATATCTTGCTTTTGCTTCCAGTCCAATATGCCATCTTATAGGAGCATGTGGATCGAATAGCATTACGTCTAAGTAAGGGTAGAATGACCAAGTGAGAGGAGAGAAATTTGAGCTGCCATAATAGGATTTTTTCTTCGCGGTGTTTTTCACATTAACGTTTTTCCAGAGATTATCCGGCCCATCGAATAAAAGCTCATTTTCCATTAAACTTTTTCTATCAATTTCTATCTCAGAAATTAAAAAACCTGAATGGTGATCAAAAATATAAATATTAAAAATTTTATATTTTTTGGGAAGGGTTTTAGAAATAATTCTACTTACCCTGCCAATCATCTGCGCAACGTTATAGTAATTTCTGTCTACTAAATAAATTTCTACTGCACTATCTTGAAATTCCAAATCTATCAACTGAATTCCATCAAGTTCGAGTAGGCGCTGAGTAGCGTCAATAATCTTTTCAGTATCTGAAATTTTTGCTTCACCTATCAGAATAGGCATTGGTGCAGGTTCGAGACCACTTTTATATGGGGCATTTTTAGGGTTAATAGCCATGCTTCCTGTTAAACCGATTGCGTTTCCATGCATTATCATTCCCGTTAAGGTAAGGCTGGGAGCAAATTTATATTTAAAACCAAAGTTAAGATCAGTTTCTCGACTCATGCCTTTTATAGAAGAGGTTTCATGTATGTAAGGGTCTGATGACAATTCTGCTATTAAATCTATATTTTCACTAAAATTATAAGCTGCTGATAAAAAAGGAGAGTTTTTTCCTGAAAAAAGCCTATTGAGATGTGCTGTTCCTCCCCTGCCCACGTCTGCAGAGCTACGTTGGTTTCCCAAGCCAAATATGTTGCTAAAACTATTTTTTCCAGATAAGCGACCCCAGCCAATTCCCCCTGATAATTTAAGCTTGTTATTAAATGATTTAGTAGCTACCACATATTCACCTGCATAAATTCCGGTACCTATGAAATCTCTCAACCCTATTGCTATGGACGGTATATACTTGCTTTCTTTATAGGCAAGATAATGGACGTCAAAACTTCTATCCCAATAGTAACCTCGGTAATCACCGGATGAACTAGGTATTCTGGAGTAACGGAAAGCGCCTGTCAGACTCTCAGTAATCTGAAATGATAAATTTACTCTTATGGATCCCCCAAAGACGGAAGATGAGATGGAAAACTGTCCATCTGGAAAAGATTGAGCTGTTGGGGTGTCTAAACTCCCAGGCATTCCGAAGTTATTTAAAATGTCGGTAGATTCATAAACATTAAATTTCTCTAAGTATTTTGTCTTTGCTTCAATATTTTCTACCATCGATATAAAGGATATTGATCCGAAAAAAACTAAAGCTATTAAGTTGAACACGTTAATAATTTTTTTAAGTTATGACGATTTGGTCAAGTTATATGGATTTCTTTTTAACAGTTCCGAACTTCCTTATTCTAGATTTATAGAATTCTAAAGCTGAGTTAAAATCAGAAGCTTTAAAATCTGGCCATGTTTTTTCACTAAAATATAATTCACTGTAGGCAGATTGCCATAATAGAAAATTTGATAATCGTGTTTCTCCTGCAGTTCTAATTATCAAATCTGGATCTTTTTGCTCTTTGGTGTATAAATTTTGTTCAACGATACTTTCGTCAATTTGTTCTATATTGATTTTTCTAGTAAGCACCAGCTTAGATATTTTTTTTGTAGCATTAACTATTTCATTTCTACCACCATAATTCATCGCTAAATTCAAATGCATTCCTGAGTTCCTCGATGTTAGCCTCTCTAAGTTATAAATGTATTTTTTTATTATTTTTGGGAAAGGAGCAATATCACCAATGACTTTAACTTTTACATTTGCATCATGGAGTTGTGTTAATTTTTTGTTTAGATAATAGGTAAATAGCTTCATCAGAGCTTTTACTTCATAAATCGGTCTCTGCCAGTTTTCCGTTGAAAAAGCGTAGAGGGTGACTACCGCTATCTCTCTATTTATGCACTCACGCAAAATAACCTCCACGTTTTCAGCACCCCTTTTATGACCTATAGCTCTGGGGAGACCCTTATTTGTTGCCCATCTACCATTACCATCTAGGATGAAGCCGATATGCATATATTACCTGCTTTTTTAAATTTGGTTCGACATTATGCTATTCAATAGTAAGAATAAAGAAAAAAATACTGGCTGATGTAAAATATATATAATCAGGGAATTTCTTCCTGAAATTAAAAGAGAATTATATAATAGACCCTTTTTTTTCAAACTTTTCTGATTAAAATTTTTAAATCCTTTTTCGTTGAATTTATAAATAATCTTACCTAACCAAATTCCAATAAGGTAGAAAATTGCCCAAGGCAATAACGGGTAAAAATCACTTGTATTGGGTACTGAAACGTTTAAACCAATCCAGGCTAAATAGTAAGGTAGTTCTAGCTTTAGGTTCAGGAAATAAGCGGAGACTGACATAAATAATAGTAAGAAAAAAAAATATGGTTTTTTTTGCCTTAAAACAATAAAGCCGATTAAAGAACATAGTGTTAGCAGATGGAGTATGCCAAAGAAAATGAAATTTTCTGGGTGAAATATTTTTGTGACTAAAGAAATAATGAGGGATAACATAAGAAGTTTTGAAAAACGCATCCAAAACTTGCGTTCATAATTTTTTGTAGAGATGAATAGGCTTAACGAGACACCAGAAATTAAAATGAATGTCGATCCAATTATTTGTGCAGATACTAACCCTAGTCCACTAATAACCAACGAGATATCTATATAACCAAAAAAACCTAAATCCCAAAAAAAATGATATATAACCATTGAAAAAACAGCTACACCTCTAAGTAAATCCAGATTATCCAGCCTCATATAGTCTTCCTTTTAAATAATCACAAGTTATAGATGTATTTTTAAAAAAATCTTTAAATATTTTTCTAAAATTATAAACTGGTGTTATGAGAGAACATTTATATAAAATTGACTGAAATAGAAAATATAAATCACCATCTTGAAGGTTATGATATAGCTCTGCTGGGAAGCTTTGTTGTCTCTTTGATAATAGTTTTATCAAGTAGATTTCATTTGAAATATTCTTCCCGTGGCTCGGTCAAACATGAAATACAAAAAAGCCATGTTAACCCTACTCCCAGAATAGGAGGAATCGCTGTTTTGATTGGTTGTTTGTTGGCATGGTATGTGTCAGATAATATAGCAAGCAAGTTTCTTGGGGTAATTATATTTTCAAGCTTGCCTGTCTTGTTTTTCGGTCTGTTGGATGATTTTTATTTTAATATTCCACCCATCTATCGACTTTTTGCCGCCTCTATTTCGTCTTTAATTGCTATTATTTTTTTAGAAACATGGTTAGTTAAAGTCGATGTGGTTGGCTTTGATATGCTGTTTTTTTACACTCCATTTGCAATTATCTTCACGATGTTTGCAACTACAGGAGTGTCACATGCATTCAATCTTATAGACGGATTGCATGGTCTATCTCTGGGAGTTTCTCTTTCAGTTTCATTTTTTCTCACAGTTCTTGCATGGGTTACTGCAGATATATTTATAGTTATGCTTAGCACGGTTTTTTTCTTGAGTTCGTTAGGATTGTTTTTAATTAATTATCCTTGGGGCAAAATTTTTCTGGGAGATGGTGGAGCTTACTTTCAAGGTCATTGTCTTTCTTGGATAAGTATACTTTTGTTAAGTAGAAATCCTGAGATAACTCCTTGGGCAATAGTATTAATATTTTTTTGGCCTGTTGTAGAAACTCTTTACTCAATTTTTAGAAGGGTATCAAAAAAGAGATCATCCGCGATTGCGGATAGAGCGCATTTTCACCAACTGGTTTATGATAAAGTAAGAAGCATCAAAGCATTTAAAAATAGCGCAACTACAGCAAACTCCTTTTCTACGCTTCTACTATTACCTTTAATTATTTTTCCTAGCATAATATCTTTGATTTTTTTTAACGACGTAAAAGGTTCTTTTTTGGGGTTTGTCGTGCTTTTAGTGACTTATATTGCTACCTATAATTTAATTAAGCCTCGGTTTAATTAGTGTTAACCCAATCCCTTAGAATAGAATTAAGAAAGATATTTGCTGGGGGCATTTTATATTGATTTAAATCGATAGGTTTAACCCAAGTAAGTTCTTGACCTTCCATGCTTTGTGGCTGACCATCCCATTTTCTGGAAACAAATAACAAGAGGGTTGTTTCCTGGTCTTTTGATTTATCAATAGAAAATGATAATGGAGAAATACAAGGGGAGCTTAAATTGAGGCCGAGCTCCTCTTTTGTTTCTCTCAGAAGACAATTGATTAGGCTCTCTCCTTCTTCAACTTTACCACCTGGATACTCCCAGAAACCGTTAAAGCTAGCGCTATTTTTTCTTTTGGAAATCAATACATAGTTTTCTGAGTTAATCAGACCAATTAATGTAACAATAATTTTTTTCATGACCTATAATCAGCATTAATTTTTATATATTGCTCCGTCAGGTCTGATGTCCAAGCCGTGAAGCCTTGTTCGCCTGAGTCAAAATCCACAACTATTTTTATATTTTTTTTCTCTAACTCTTTTTTTAACTTTTCTTCATTGATATTTTTTACCACCCTACCATTTTTTGTAAGCAATTGGTTCTGAATAAATATTTTTAATTTTTCCATATTAAATATTTTCTCAGTTTTACCAATAGCCATAACGATTCTACCCCAGTTTGGGTCTTCTCCGGCAATTGCTGTCTTCACGAGAAGGGAGTTTGCAATAGAAAATGCTATTTCTCTTGCTGATTTTTTATCTTTTACTTTTTTTACTTCTATCTCGATAAACTTTTTTGCTCCTTCACCATCCAATACAATTGATTTAGCCAAATCAACCATAACTGCCAGAAGTTTTTTATAAAACATGTCATTGAAACTATTTGAGGCTTTCTTCTTTATCTTTACGCTTCTTGTACTACCGACAAAAACTGAGTCGGATGTAGATGTGTCGCCATCTATTGAAATTTTATTGAAACTGTTATCAACAGCTTTTTTTGTAAGCAGGGTTAACGTTTTCTTATCAACAGAATAATCGGTAAATACGAAGGCTAACATGGTAGCCATATTTGGAAATATCATGCCAGATCCTTTTGCAAAGCCAGAAATAGTTACAACATGGTTATCAATCGTGAATTGTTTAGAGGAAATTTTTGTTTTTGTGTCGGTAGTTAGAATTGAAGCAGCTGCTGATGAAAAATTATTATTTACTAGAGATTTTTTTAAAATTGGAAGTTTATTAATTATTCTTTGTACATGCAGCGGTTCCCCAATTACACCCGTAGATGCAAAAAAAATATTAGAATTATTGCAATTGAATAATTTTGATAAAGCAACTGCTTTTCTTTGACATGCTATTTCACCTTCTTTACCGGTAAAAGCATTTGCATTTCCAGCGTTTACAAGAATAACGATAGGTTCTCTTATTTTCAAAATTGATTTAAAGTTTTTTCTACACCAGATGACTGGAGCTGAAGGAGCGCTAGATTTTGTTAAACACCCGCTTATGATGCTACCCTTATCTAAAATCA
>CACFNV010000036.1 GCA_902567635.1 uncultured Alphaproteobacteria bacterium | reverse complement strand
ACCAACATTTCTCATCAATAGTAGTTTTTGTTGCTTCAGGGTTGTCATTATAGCCGATCATTATGGCATAAGAGCGAGCACAAATTTCACCAACTATCCCTAGTGGTAAAACTCCATTAGTATCAGTTGAACGAATAGATACCTCTGTTTGAGGCAGAGGCTGACCTGCTGTCTCAACTATCTGTTCAAAACTGGCCTCAACTGGATTTAAACTAATCATCGGACTGTGTTCTGTCTGCCCAAAAGCTGATAATAAATGACATCCCAGTCGTTCCTTAACTCTTTTTACTAGTTCCGGCGGCACTGGCGCACCACCAGTTGAAATAACCTCAAGGGAAGATACATCTCTCGGTTTTTTCTCAAGAGACTCCAAGAGGCTGAATAACATAGTAGGGACTGCAAAACATGTGGTAACTTTCTGCTCTTCAATTAATTTTGCAAAAATATCAGCATTGAATTGCTTAATTAACAGCATTTTGCATGCTGCTGACAAACAACCTAATGCTCCTGTCGCACAACCTGCGGTGTGAAATAATGGCATAAAATTAGACCAAACAGAGTTCTCATTCACTCTTTTTCTATCGCAATATATTTTTGCATTATTCAGGAGGCTTTTATGGCTTAATACCGCCCCTTTGGGAAATCCGGTTGTACCGCTAGTATATTGTATTTGAGCCGGATCATCTGGTTGGACAGCTGATAGATTGTCTTTTATTCCTCCCTCATGATAAAGTGCTTTTCTGTTAATAAGATCTGTGAGTTCTCTAATTTTACGGTTCCCTTCAATTGCGTCTTTAGCAATCATTTCCATTTTGTTGCCTCTATACTCTGAAACTAGGAAAACTCCAACTGCCCCTGATTGTTCAATTACATATTTCAATTCCTTTGATTGAAATGATGGGTTTGCTGTCACTAGAACAATTCCTGAAAGAGCACATGCGTATTCCATAAAAATCCATTGAGGGATATTAGGCGCCCAAACCACTACCTTTTCTCCCTTATGAAAGCGACTGGATAAGGAATAAGATAATGTTACTGCCTCGGAAAGTAATTCGCTGTAAGACCAACTTTTATTGACATCACCATTTTCGCTTATATCAACTAAGGCAATGTTTGCCGGGTGAGTTTCAGCTATCTCTCTCAGCAATTCACCTACAGTTATGTCTCTTATAACCGCATCATTTTGCGAAGGAAAATATGACTCTTTAAGTTCTATTTTATACATTTCGTAGACAGTTTAATTTTCGATATTTAACAAAAAGCATTTTCCTTTGGAAAGTACTTAAATAAAAAACCTTATTGACTTTAGTCTAACAGCAACTGCAGCTTGTTTGTTTTTTTGATTTTGCTTGAATTAAGGGTTTCGATTGAAGAGCAACTTCTTTTTTTACGCCAACAGTCTTTGTCTCTTTTGCTATCTTATCTTCAAAATAATCGTAAAGAGAAGCAAAGCCTAATTTTGCCACTTTTTTCTCCTCATAACCTCTCCGACCTCTAAGACTTTCAATACGATCTAAAACTAATAGGTTTTCCATCCCAAATTCTTATCAGACTTTATAATTATACACAAGTTTTTCAAAGTTTTGGGGATAGTCTTGTTTTTTACCAACCTGCCTTTCGGCAGGTTGGTACATAAAATTTTATTTTAGAAGCACTTAGCCAGATTTGTCGCTAAATTACGAATTAAATTTTCATATAACGATGGACCAGCCTCTAAGTCTACACCTAGTGGATCAATCACAGCTGTATTGGACCCTGTTCCCTCAATAACGGCTTTAACAAGACCTTTTTTATATTGAGGCTCTGCCAAAACACATTCAACAGCCTCATCGACAACTCGCTTTCGAACTTCTGCTAATCTTGCGGGGCTTGGATCGGAAGCATCACCGAGTGAGATCGCACCTGACGCACTTATGTTAAAATCTTTTTCAAAATACTGATAGGCGTCATGAAAAACTACAAACTTTTTATCTCTTATAGGATCTAAAATTTTGTTTATTTCTTCTGAAAGTGCGTCCAAATCTTGTCTAGCTGAGTTTGCGTTTGCAAAATAAGTTCCAGCATTGCTAGGATCAATCTCGGACAATTTTGCAGCAATTACATTAAGCCAAACTTTTGCTATTTGGGGTGATAACCAAGCGTGAGGATCGTGGTCGCCATGAGCGTGACCCTCATGGTCATCGTGACCCTCATGGTCATCATGGTCATCATGGTCGTCATGGTCGTCTTCTTTCTTTGCATGCTTATCATGGTCGTGATCATCATGATCATCATGATCATCATGGTCGTCATGGTCGTCTTCTTTCTTTGCATGCTTATCATGGTCGTGACCCTCATGGTCATCATGGTCATCATGGTCGTCATGGTCGTCTTCTTTCTTTGCATGCTTATCATGGTCGTGATCATCATGATCATCATGGTCGTCGTGGTCGCTGTGATCGTGAGCTTCAAATAATGCACCCTCTCTAAAATCAAGCAACCTGATCCCATCCACGTCTAAAAGGGCGGTGACAGAGGCGTCTTTTGCAAGGCTTGACAACCCCTTTTCTAACCAGGGTGTCAAATCCTCACCAATCCAGAATACAAGTTTTGCTTTTTCAAGAGATTTGGCATTAGACGGTTTAAGCTGATACTCGTGTGGTGAGGCACCTGCTGGAATAATTAAATCAGGTTTTCCAACCCCTTTCATTACTTTTGCTACCAGTGAATGGACTGGGGCAATATCTACTGCTACCTTTGGTGCATCGGCTGAAGCTATACAGGCACTTAATAGCAGCGCAGATGAAGCTGCGATAAATCTATTGGACATTAATTTCTCCGTAGTGTATTTTATGATATCTATTGATGTTATAATATAACATTGAGATAGACTATGGATAGGCCATAAGCAAGAAAAATATTTATCTAAATGCAAAAAAAAATACCTACAAAAGAGACTTTCGAATTTTTTAAAAAACACGACCATGACGTTTGTTTTGGAGACGCCATGATGGAAATTGAAAAACATTGCCATAAAAAAAACCTCCAATTCACACCCTTGAGGCGAAGAGTTTTTGAATATCTTTTAAGGGACCATAAGCCTCTAGGAGCTTATGAAATCCTAGACCTATTGCGTGAAGACGGGTTAGCTTCGACGCCTCCAATAGCATATCGCGTTCTTGATTTTCTAATGAAAGAAGGCTTTGTTCACAAGATTCAAGGTCTAAATGCTTTCGTTGCTTGCTCCCATCCAGGAAGCTCTCATTCGCCGGCATTTATGATTTGTAGAAAATGCGAGAAAGTAGCCGAATTAGATGAAAAAATAAGTGGGATCAATCTAGGAAAATCAATTCCCTCGGACTTCAGTGTCGAAGAAACGGTTGTTGAGATGCGAGGCATTTGTACTTCTTGCATGGCACTAAGTTAAAATAATGCTTATTGAAGCAACTAATCTTAGCGTTCGATATGGGCGTAATACAGTATTACAAAACATTCATCTTTCCATTAATAAAGGAGAAATTGTAACGATAGTGGGTCCTAATGGATCTGGAAAAACTACTTTTTTTAAAGCGATCATCGGGACAGCGCCAATAAGTGAGGGCAAAGTTGAGTTGAAACCCCATCTAAAAATGGGCTATGTTCCTCAGCATTTAAATATTGATCGCTCATTACCCTTAACGGTTGGACGATTTTTAAATCTCGCTCGAAAAAAAGATGATAAAAGTTTAGAAAAAGCAATAGAGATAGTGGGTACTTCAAATCTTCTCAATCATCAAATAACTAGTTTATCAGGTGGACAGATGCAACGCGTACTTTTGGCCAAAGCTTTAATCAATGAACCAGAAATCCTACTACTTGACGAGGCAACAAGAGGATTAGATCAACCAGGAGCTGCTTGGTTTTATCAGAAAATAGAAAAAATTCGTGAAACAACTGGCTGCGCCATTTTTATGATAAGTCATGATTTGCATGTTGTAATGGGGACTTCCGACAGAGTTATTTGTCTGAATGGTCATATTTGTTGTCAGGGACCACCTCAAAGCGTAGCTACTTCCCCAGAGTATAAAGCCTTATTTGGTTCAAATATTGAGGGCACGTTCGCCTTATATAAGCATGCGCATGACCATGATCATATAGGAGGCAAGGAAGAAAATCATGTTTGATGACTTCATGGTGAGAGCCACTCTTGCCGGCATAGGCGTTGCCCTCGCAGCTGCCCCAATCGGTTGTTTTGTTGTTTGGCGTAGAATGGCGTATTTTGGTGAGTCCACCGCTCATTTTGCCATGCTTGGCATAGCATTGTCCTTGACCTTCGAATTATCTGTCTTTGCAGGAGCGATTTTATTGTCACTAATTATGGCATCATTAGTTACACTAACACAGGGTCGCTCTCTTTATTCTGATACCCTTTTAGGTGTGACGGGACATATGTCGCTTGCAGCAGCTCTTGTTATCGTATCTTTCATATCGGGTATTCGAATTGATTTAATGGCATATTTAATCGGAGATATTTTAGCTGTATCGCACATGGATCTCTTTTTGATTTGGATCGGGGCGGCGCTAATTTTATCTCTAATGATATGGCGTTGGTCTCCTTTATTGTTAGTGACTTTAAATGAAGAGTTAGCCTCCGCAAACGGCTTTAATCCAAAAAGAGAAAGTTTTGTGTTAACTCTCGCCTTGGCAATAGTAGTAGCAGTAGGCATAAAAGTTGTTGGGGTGTTACTTATTGTATCCATGTTGATTATACCTGCTGCTGCCGCTCGTTCTTTATCATCCACACCTGAAGGAATGGCTATAATTGCTTCATTTATTGGAATTTTTTCTGCGATTTTGGGATTAAACTCTGCTTATATTTTTGATACCCCAACCGGCCCCTCTATTGTCTGTATTGCTTCAATTTTTTTTCTCATTTCATTAATGTTTGGAATGCTTATTAACCGTAATCGTGGAAAAAATTAAATTTTGGATAAACATATATGAAACGAAACAATAGTCCATGTATAGATGTCTGTAAATTCTCAGGAAAAAACAACTGGTGTCTAGGTTGCGGACGTACTCGCGAGGAATGTAAAAAGTGGAAATCGATGAAACCCTACGCAAAAAGCATTCTTTTCAAGGAATTAAAAAAACGAATGTCGCAAATTAAGAATGAGACAATAAAAGATTATTAATTTATCAACTATCTCTGTTGGACATTTTTATTATTTGTATTATCTTTTTTAAGATGATTAATGTTATGTTATAACACTACCTGACATGATTTAAAAATAGTAAAAAAACCCTCGCAATGAAAAAAGAGTTAGTCAAAAGAGACACATCTAAACTTCAGAAAGCAAAGAATAATAGCCCTTGCTTCAGAAAAGCGATGCATGAAATCCAAAAATATTGCCTCGAAAAAAACCTAAAATTCACCCCACTCAGACGGAAAGTATTTGAATTTCTTTTGAGAGCACACAAACCTCTTGGCGCCTATGAGGTTCTAGATTTACTACGTCAAGAAGGTTTTGCTTCAACGCCTCCAATAGCTTACAGAGTTCTTGATTTTTTTGTGTCACATGGTTTTGTCCATCGGATTCAAGGATTAAATGCATTTGTTGCCTGCTCTCATCCAGGGAGTTCTCACTCACCAGCATTCATGATTTGCCGTAAATGTGAAGAAGTGGCAGAGATAAGGGCTAAAGATAGCAAGATTAATTTAATTAAATCCTCAGTTTATGATTTTATCGTTGAAAAAACTACGGTTGAGATCCTAGGAGTTTGCAAATCTTGCCATAGTTTGGAGACTGCCTAATGCTTTTTACTAAAAAACCACCGCGTCCAAATGTTGACAAAATTCGCCAAATAAAACAGATATTAGGAGAAGCACTTGATGTTGGTGATACCGCCATAGTTACTGTTAATGAAATAACCTGTCTTGAAGAAGGTTGTCCACCCATTGAGACTGTTGTAGCTGTTCTACAATCCAATTCCCCAACACTTCAAGAAAAAATACACAAGCCAATAAATGATGTTCAAGCCGATGACTTAAAGGAGGTTTGCAGAAAATGGGGATTCAAAGTCCCTGATACAATATTTAAAATTTAAAAGAAGGAAACTTAAATGAATACTACTCAAAAAGTTCCTGTGACTATTCTCACAGGTTTTCTTGGCTCAGGCAAGACAACGCTGCTTAATCGAATATTGAGTGAGGAACACGGTAAACGTATTGCTGTTATTGAAAACGAATATGGTGAAGTGGGAATCGATCAAGCACTTGTCATTGATGCCGAAGAAGAGATCTTTGAAATGTCAAACGGATGTATCTGTTGTACTGTAAGAGGTGACCTTATTCGCGTTCTAGGAAACCTGATGAAGCGCCGAGACAAGTTCGACTATGTGTTGGTTGAGACAACAGGACTTGCAGACCCAGGACCTGTAGCTCAGACTTTTTTTATGGATGACGAAATTAGTGCTGAGTACTCCTTAGACGGAATAGTAACGCTGGTTGATGCTTACCATATAGACCAACAACTTGGGCGAAGTGATGAGAGCACTGAGCAAATAGCCTTCGCAGATGTTGTGGTTCTTAACAAGACAGATCTTATAAATGATGATGGGCTGGATGGCCTTGAGGCTCGTCTACGAGATATGAATAGAATGGCTAAAATCATAAGAAGCGAGAACGCCAATGTTCCTGTTGATAGCGTACTTAACCTTAGTGCCTTCAAGTTAGATGATATACTAGAGCGTCGTCCTTCTTTTCTTGAACCCGAGTATCCTTTTGAATGGACGGGTGTCTACTCGCTGGAACCTGGTCGCTATGAACTCAGTCTAGCAGAAGGGCCTGACCCTGAAATGTCTTTAGTAATTCAAGACGAACAAGGTAAAGAAGACCCAGACCTTAGAAATAGCGCCGAGAAGTGCGTGAGATTATATGCCGAAGACCCTGAAACCTTCGAGCCAGGGGAACTGGTACCCATAAGCAAACATGTAAACCTTCAGCTTGAAGCCAAAGGAAGGAAATCCTTTTATTTCGAGATTGATAAACAAATGCATGTGGGACTATTTGCCCAACATACCGCTGAAGAATTTGATATTAAATTGTATAAACCGGAGGAAAAAAAAGAAGTTCCTCTTGAATTAGAGCGAACCTGGGTAGCTCAGCATGAGCACGATGATGAAGTTGGTTCAATTGCAATAGAGTGTGATGGCGATGTAGACGAAGAGAAACTTAACTCTTGGCTTTCCAAACTACTTAGCGAAAAAGGAATAGATATTTTTCGAATGAAAGGTTTCTTAAGTATAAAAGGAGACTCCCGCCGTTTCGTATTTCAAGGCGTTCATATGCTATTTAATGGCCAACCAGATCGTTCTTGGGACGATTTACCTCGTCGAAATCAGCTGATTTTCATTGGTCGTAACTTAGACGAGCAGGGTATGCGACAGGGTTTCAAGGACTGTTTAGTTTGAGTATAAAGGATCAAGATGGTGTGCTTCGTAGTGGTTGGTCTTCATCCGTTGATGATTACGCAATTTCTGGAGGCTGGGCTCTTAACGGTGAGAGGCTAGTTGTTGCTGACTCTGCAGGAGGTGTATACGTATTCAACGGTAAGTCTGGTGATATAATTTGGTCTCTAAAAGAGGTGCATGAAGGAGGGGCATTAGCAATATCTATTCACCCCTCAGGAGAACAATTTGCAACAGCTGGGCAAGATGGACGCGTGATGATCTTTCAGATTGCAGAAAAAAATTCAGATAAAATAATAGATGTAGGAAATGCTTGGGTAGAGAATGTTGCGTGGTCACCTGACGGCGAATTGCTCGCATGTTCTTGTTCCAAGCAAGTGGGTGTTTACAGTTCAACTGGAGATGAGATCTGGCGATCTAATGATCATCCGAGCACTGTAAGCACTATAGCTTGGTCTAAAAAACTCGAACTGGCTACAGCTTGCTACGGTCAAGTGTCTTTCTATGATAGTTCTGCTGGTAAGCTTAAACAGAAACTTGAGTGGCAAGGCTCTCTGGTATCCATGGTATTAAGTTCTGATGGCGATATAGTTGCATGTGGAAGTCAAGATAATTCTGTGCATTTTTGGCGTCGGTCAACAGGTAAAGACTCTAAAATGTCTGGTTATCCTTTTAAGCCATCTGCTCTAGCGTTTGATGACAGTGGCACTTTTTTGGCAACTGGTGGAAGCGAGGGAGTTACTGTTTGGAATTTTAAGGGAGATGGTCCTGAGGGTACAACCCCTTTGTCATTAGAACACCATAGCCAACCTATAACCTGTCTTTCCTTTGCTAACCGAGGCATAAACCTAGCCTCGGGATCTCGTGATGGAACAATTGCTCTTTGGAAAGTTGATCCCGAAAAGAGAGAACATAAATTGGGTTCCGCAAGGGTTGAGTCATCAATTTCTAAATTATACTGGCGTCCGGATGACAGGGCTCTCGCAGCTTTGGATGGGCAGGGCAACGTAAATGTTTGGAGAATATGATGATAACCATAGCCTAACTTTTAGAGCTAAGAATATGAATGAATTACAAACTATACCCCTAACTGTCATTACGGGTTTTCTTGGAAGTGGAAAGACAACGTTACTTTCATCTTTACTGAAAAAAGAAGAGATGAAAAATGTGGCAGTTATAATTAACGAGTTTGGTGAAGTTGGATTAGATCATGCATTGGTAGAGAGCAGCGATGAGAATATTGTGGAACTTCAAAATGGGTGTATCTGCTGTACTATTAGAGGCGACCTTAACAAAACATTGATTGATTTGTTCACTCAAATGTCAAAAGGACAAATAGCAAGGTTTAATAGAGTTATAATTGAAACTACAGGCCTAGCCGATCCAGTTCCAATTATTCACACCTTAATGAGCTCTATTGACCTATTAAGAATTTATGTACTTGACGGCGTAGTAACATTAGTTGATGCAACTAATGGTGAAGACACTCTTGATCTACAGAAAGAGGCAGTTAAACAAGCCGCTTTGGCCGAACTCATCATTATAAGCAAAATTGATCTTGTTGATGAAGATAAAAAGAACTCATTGGCAACCAGACTTCAGACAATTAACCCATCCGTGAAAATTATGACCAGTAGCTTTGGTGACGTCCCAGTATCAAAACTTTTCGGGTTTAGCGCATATGACCCTTATAATAAATCAAGAGACGTAAAAAAATGGTTGGCAGCCGAAAAACTGGAAAAGCATCATCACCATCATCATATTGATGTAAACCGGCACGATGAAAATATTGAGGCGTTTTCAATGACCAGTGACCAGCCTGTAAACACGATGGCTTTTGGTCTTTTCCGAGATCTTTTAATAGCACAGATGGGACCAGACTTGCTTAGAGTAAAAGGCATAATAAATATTAGGGACAAGGATTTTCCAGCAGTTATTCATGGCGTTCAGCACATTTTTTATCCAGTACAGTGGCTAGACAAATGGCCTGATGATGACAAACGAACCAAGCTAGTATTCATAACTCGCAATATAAAGAAAGAACAGATTGAAGGTTTTTTTCATGCTTTAATGGGCATGGTAGATGAAAAAGGATTACCCAAGGAGTTAACAGAACTTTTATAGACTTACCTCTCAGATAATTAAATTCAAAAACTTTGTTTTAGTTTAAATGTCTCGAACAGTTAGAAACGAATTTTCTCAGCGTTTCTTAAATAAAATAACCAACCCTACATCTTTCGAGTGGGTGTGATCGTCTTTAGAATAAATTCTTATCTCCTTAAAGTCTAAAGAGGAAATTCTTCTTTCTGCAACTAATCTTGCCAATGTTGACCCAAATCCCAGTTCATCAAAAACAGAGTAAATTGTTCCACAACAAAAAAGAGCTTCTTTTTTTACAATCCGCAAAAGCTCATCCAAACATTCTGAACCGACTAAACCATGAGTGAATGTACCGCAGGAAACTATCCCGTTATATTTCGCATCTTGTATCTCAAGCCTTTTAGTCAAATCTCCTTCAATAACGTTTCTATAAACCTTTTTACTCTTTGCTATTGAAAGCATTTCCTTACTTATATCTAAGCCATCAACATCTAATCCCGTCAGATTTTCAGCTACTAGACCTGTCCCTGCTCCTATATCCAAAACTGGACCAGACCCTTGAAAGTTTTTCAAGAAAAGATTTGCTATCTTATTAGGAGCTACATATCCCCATTTTTCTGCGAAGTTATCTTCGTAGGAAGGAGCCCATTTACGATAAATATCTTTTATATCATCAGTACCAGATGGCACCCTTCCCCAAATTGTTTTGCTTACACTAATTTCTCTATCCTTAAAAATAGTCTATTTTAATTTCAATTAAGCCTTTGACAATAGGCTTAGTGATTTTTTTATAAATTAATTTAGGTTAAATCCCAAATTTAACATACTCTTACTATAACGATAATAATATCACTCATCCATTTAATGGTTTAAAGTTTCCTTCTCAAATAATTAAGAGATTTACAAAATAAGTCCGTCCTAATAAAATTTTCATAAGGTAATATTAATGAGTCTTCTAAGTAACCGATCAATTGGATTGTTTGCCGCTTTACTGACCGTTACAATTTGGGCTCTTTTTCTACTCACAACTAGATTTGCCGTTACCAGTAAATTCACAGTAGAGGAAATTTTACTTTTGCGCCTACTCCCTGCAGCAATTGCAATCACTCCACTTTTGTTTAGATTTCCTCTTTTACCCAGAGGACAAACGGTCTTCGGCTCACTGATAATCATGATTGGAGTTAGCGCAGTTTTCCCATATATCGTCTCCTCTGGCCTTGCCTATGCGCCTGCTTCTGATGCTGGCCCCTTAGCACCAGGAATGATCCCTTTTTGGACTGCATTAGCAGCATATTTCCTGATAGGTGAGGTTCCTAGTAAAATACGAAGTGTTGGCTTAGGTCTGATATTGATAGGTGCGTTGCTAGTAGGGCTTTATCAAATTCTAACAGACTCTAATACTGGAGCATGGATAGGGCACTTATTATTTCTAATAGGTTCAGGTTTATTTTCTATATATTCTGTAATTTTTCGACAAAGTGGCCTAAGTCCAGTTCATGGACTGGTTATAAGCCTATTTTGGGGGACCATAATCGCTACTCCACTTTTATTTCTTTCTGGGAATATAACCTTTGAAAATGCAAACTTGAGAGACATTATCATAATGATTATACTGCAAAGTTTTGTAATGAGCATTCTGGCAACAATATTATTTAACTATAGTGTAAGAGTCTTGGGTGCTGCGGAAACCGGTGCCTTTGGTGCATTGACACCCACACTTACATTAATTGGAGGCGTTATGCTATTGAATGAAACGATAACCTCAGCAAAAATACTTGGAGTTATCCTTGTTGCATTGGGGGTATTCTTAGCCTCAGGAATTTTAAACAGATCTGAAATAAAATAAATGTTGGCGTTGTAACACCAACACCTAATTAGAGACAATCGGTTAAGAATCTAATTTCTAACTACTTCCGCTCCATCGATCTTTACAGATGTTGAGACAGCTTCTTTTTCGTAAGAAAAAGCAAAAACTCCAGCGACTTTGTTTTCCTTAAATACGAAGCTATTTCTCAGATCACTAAGTAATTTATCTGAGTCATCCTCAAATTTCTTCAGAGATGCAGCATCTTCAAACTTTACATGAATGTTCAAGTCACCATCTTTACTTATAAGTATATTCAATCCTAAAAAATCATATTCTGCTATTTTACCTCCTAGAGATTCAGAACAGAAACCGGCAGCTACTTTAGCTTCGCTTACCCCAGGGAATTTAAATTGATACACTATAGCAAACATTATATCTTACCCAACTCTCCAAGCATATTATCCAAGTTTTCTTGAACATTATCAGGAGCAATTGCCAAACGTCTATAGATTCCACTGTCTAGGCCAATTTCTTTTTGAACCTTCCTGCCTAAGAGGGTCATTACACCATTTTTGTCCAATAGTTCACGTTTTATTAAAGCGTCTCGAGCTTCATTACTCAACTTTCTCCCTTCAATTAATGTGAGAAAAAATATTGTGTCTTGTATTGTAAAACCAGGAAGATTCTTCTGGATTTTATTTAATAGATCAATTGTCTTTGAGGCCGTTATCTCTCTTTGGGCAGATTGTGTTTCTAACTGGTGAGCAAGCCTACCAGTAAGTTTAACAAGAAGATCAATTTGCTCAGACTCAAGTCTTGCATCCTCGATATAATCAACGACGCACAAGGTTCCTAATACTAAACCTCCCTGGGTAACTATTGGGAACCCCCCGTAAAAACGAACGAAAGGCTCTCCAGTTACTATCGGATGATTTTTGAAGCGATGGTCTTTTTGACAGTCAGCGACAATAAGAGGCTCAGTGCTGTTAAGTGCATACTGACAAAATGTGTTTTCTCGAGGGGCACTTTCTGGAAGGTCAGACGGTAGGCCCACATGACATAAAAAATACTGCCGGTTTTCATCAATTAATCCTGTATAGCTAACCGGCATGTTAGATATTTGTTTTGCAAGCTCATTATAAACGATAAATAAATCTGCGTTAGCGACATCCATTACGCCCGTCCTTCGGACTGCCTCTAATCTCCTACTCTCATTTGATGGTAATGGTGCCGGCAGAAAACCGCTTTCATCAATCAATTGTATACCTTCCTATGTATATTTATTCCCAGATATTTTGATTATATATAATCGTTATCGCAATAAAAGTGTAGTTTAAAAACTTTTTGATTTAACTCATTAAACCTGCGGGACCCATGGGTACAATTCTAGAAGGATTTAATGTTTCATGACTTTGGTAATAATGCTTTTTTATATGTTCCATATTTACTGTCTCGGCAATACCTGGCTGGTTATATAGATTGAGCATATATTTCGAAATATTACTATAGTCAGATATACGTTTAATATTACATTTGAAATGTCCTACATAAACAGGATCAAAACGGATCAGAGTTGTAAATAAACGCCAATCCGCCTCCGTTATATCATCTCCAGTAAGATATTTCTTCGAATCTAAAATTGCCTCTATCCAGTCAAGAGTTTCAAATAAAGGTATAATTGCTTCATCATAAGCCTCTTGAGTAGTCGAAAAGCCACAACGATAAACTCCATTATTGAGAGTGTCATAAATTCTTTTATTAATTTCATCTATCTCTACCCTTAATCTGGAGGGATAGTAATCAAAAGAATTGGCGCCAAGCTTATCAAATGCTGAGTTAAACATTCTAATTATTTCCGAGGACTCATTAGAGACTATTGTTTTTTGTTCTTTATCCCAAAGAACAGGAACTGTCACTCTTCCGGAATAAGTCTCATCCGCTTTTGTGTATACTTCATATAAAAAATCTGCATTATTTTCAGTATCACCGATGACCCCGTTACCATCTAAAAAAGTCCATCCATTTTCAGCCATGTACCAATTTACTACCGATACAGAAATCATTTTTTCTAGGCCCTTTAAAGAACGGAAAATTAAAGTTCTATGAGCCCAAGGACAGGCTAATGAAACATATAGGTGATAGCGGCCGGCAGATGAATTAAACCCGCCGATACCGGTTGGACCAGGCTTACCATCTGTTGTTACCCAATTACGAAACTGGGATTCTTTTCGTATAAAATGGCCCCCGAGTGATGAAGTGTCATACCATTTATCAACCCATTTACCATTTTGTAATAAACCCATAAGGCTTTCCTAAATACAGTTGTTTACGATTGGCTTTGGTGCCTAGCCATTTATATAAGTGACATTCATAAAATTACAAATCAGCTATTTTATGACCTTAGAGAGAATATCCAGCCTCTAGTTGTTTACTCTTTTTTTACGATAGCAGGGAAAAAATAAGGAACACGGCTTTTATAAATTAAAAATCTTTTTCCATAAATTTTATGAAACCTTCTTTCTTTTAAGAACGGTCCTAGAAAGCAATAGCCTGTATAAAAAATTGAGACGGTAAAAAGGTCAGCACTCATATTTGGGGTAGACCACAAAACAAATATGAACGAGATATAGATTGGTTGTCTAACTATTGAAAACAATCCTTTGACAGGCATATCAGGAAACTCAGGTCTTTTATTTTTATACAACGAAGTCCATCCCAAGGAACCAGTTTGCACTTGATAACCAGCTTGAATAGAGGAGGTAGTAAGCAAAAGCCAGCTACAAAGATTCAAAAAAATCATGATTAAACTGTAGGGATATGGAATTTCCCACATTATTATGCCTGAATAACTCCAAAAGCAAAAAAGACCTAATAATTGTAAGGAAGCAAAAGTGGCGTAAATGGTTGTTCTCAAAGATCTTGCATATTCCCTAGGTCCAAATTTATCTAATACTCTCATTCCTGCTCCCGACAGTAAAAATGAGTGAAAAAATGGAAACTGTATTAATAACAAAAAATTCATGATAATCGCATAAATGCCTTCTAACGAACCGATAGAATATTTAAAGCCGGTTAATATAGAAAAATACATCACAA
>CACFNV010000035.1 GCA_902567635.1 uncultured Alphaproteobacteria bacterium | reverse complement strand
CTGCTGCCCGCAAATTCATTTTCATATCAGCTAATTTAAATCCAGTTGCTTGAAATGATCCAATAGGTTTACCAAACTGTTTTCTCGATGCGGCCCATTCAACAGCTAATCCAAGTATTCTTTCTGCTTTTCCGCAACATGTGGCGCCAACCCAAACTCTTCCCATGCCAAGCCATTTTCCAGATAAGGAAAGTCCATTTCCTTCTTCTCCTAATATTTTATCTTTTGATAGCTTTACATCATTAAAGCTAAGTTGATAATTCTTATAGCCCTTATAGCTAATACATTTAGTTCCTTCTTGAATATCAAAACCAGGTATACCGACATCGACTAAAAAAGCAGTAACTCTTTTCCTTTTTCCTCTTGGGGTTTCATTTTCTCCAGTGGCAGCAAAAACAATCGCAAAATCAGGCATGCAGGGACCAGAAATAAAATGCTTTGATCCATTTAATACCCAATCTTCTCCCACAAGTTTTGCATTTGATTTCATGCTCATAACGTCTGAGCCGGCCTCTGGCTCTGTTAAGGCGAATAATTCTCTCTTTTGTCCCTTAATACACGGAAAAAGATATTCTTCTTTTTGAGACTGATTGCAAGCCAGTAAAATTTCTGTTGGTCTGGCGACCCAAGAATGGAGCGCATGAGATGTTTTTCCATATTCGCGTTCTACGAGTTTCATCGACGAATAATCTAATCCACCACCACCATATTTTTCTGGTAGGTTTGCAGCAAACAAACCAATTTCTAATGATTTTTGTTCTATTTGCCTTCCTATTTCTTCTGGCACAAACCCAAGTTTGTCAACTTTTTCTTCATGCGGATACATTTCGTCCTCCATGAATTTTTGAACAGTATTTAGTAATAATACTTTGTCATTGGTTTCATCATACATTTTCTATCTCTTTGTTAAGTCTAATTTAGTGCGTGTTTCTTCGGGAGATAAAACTCTTCCTCCCATAAGTGTAATTATTTTAACTATCTTTTCTACGAGCTCAGCATTTGTTGCCAGCACACCTTTTGATAAATATAGATTGTCTTCCAGACCAACTCTTACATTCCCGCCCATTGCAACGGCAGCTGTAGCCATAGGGATCTGCATTCGAGAAATCCCAAATCCGGACCAAAAAGCATTTTGTGGCAAATGGTCTTTCATGACCTTCATTGTATCAACGCTTTGATCTGCTCCCCAAGGAATACCCAAACATATTTGGAACATTGGTGGTTCATTTACAAGTTTTTCAGATATCAATTGTTTGGCCAAACGAATATGACCAAGATCAAATACCTCTAATTCTGGTTTTACACCCCATGATTGAGTAAGTTTTGCCATTTTGCGAAGAATAGGAAGAGTAGAAATATAAATGGAATGATCATTCACACCAAAGTTAAGTGTTCCACAATCTAGAGAGCAAATTTCAGGTTTACATAACTCAACATGTTCTAACCTTTCATCTGGACCGATCATATCGGTGCCATCTCCAGGCATTGCCATATTTTTCGAGTCAGGAACCCAATCCCCTCCCATTCCTGCGGTTAAATTAATAACAATATCTGTTTTGTTATCTCTTATCCTGTCTACGGCCTCTTTAAATAATTTTTTATCTCTTGAGCCTTTCCCTGTTTCTGGATCTCTAACGTGAACGTGAGCAACAGAGGCTCCAGCCTTAGCAGCCTCAATTGCTGAATTTGCTACCTCTTCAGGAGTTATTGGAACATGAGGACTTTTATCTGTTGTTTCTCCAGCTCCAGTAACTGCGCAAGTTACAATTACCTCAAAATTCATATTTGTTCTCCTTCAAGTCTACCTTAAAAATCTACTTTAAACCCTTTAGTACCTTAAGAATTGATACAATTGCTTTATCTCTTTGCAGAGCCATTTCTTTAAAGTTTTTACCTTCTGCCATTTTGTTGCATCCATCAACCATTTTATCTCTTAAAGCTTTATTTAGTTCAGGAGCTTTCAGTCTTGTCCAAGGTAGCTTTAAAGCTGGACCAAATTGGTCTAAATTTGTAGCCATACCTCCTTCTCCACAAGCCACATGAAAAGCCATACATTGACCTTGGAAAGCCATTCTCGGTGCAGGGCCATTAATAAGTGCTAAATCAATTTGTTCAGGAGTAGCCTCATCATTTGCTACCATGTGTAAAGCTTCACGCCAAAGAGCTTCTTGTAGTCTAGTCGCAATAAATCCTGGTATCTCTTTTTTTAAAATTATCGGCACTTTATCAAAAAAATTATAAAAATCAGTAGCCCAGCTTAATGTTTTTTTGCTTGTTTTCTCGCCAGCTACTATTTCAACAAGGGGAAGTAAGTAGGGAGGATTAAATGGGTGTCCAACAATGGCTCTATCAGATGTCTTGCAATATTTGACAAGATCAGAAATTAACAATCCTGAAGTAGATGAAGAAATTATTATCTTTTCATCCAAAAGGTTATCAATATTTTTATAAAATTCTTGTTTAACCTCTATAACTTCAGGGATGCTTTCCTGAACAAAATCAACAGATTTAAGACATTCTTCTAAACTGAAGGTAACTGAAAGGTTTTCAAGAGAGGCATTCCTTCTCATGCCAAGCTCTTTTAAACTTTCCCAAGCTGTTTTAATGAGTGTATTATAAAATTCCACCTCATTTTCTGAATGTAGATAGCTTTTAACTTTTAATCCTCGTGAAAGAAAATGAGCTGCCCACCCAGCGCCAATAGGACCGCCTCCGATGCTCGCTACGGTGTTAACTTCAGAAACACTTTTCACTTTTATTTTCCTTTAAATTCGGGCTCTCTTTTTTCTACAAAAGCAGCCACTCCCTCCGCGGCGTCATTTGATTGTAGCATCTTACTATATGTTTCAAGTTTACCTGATCTCATCTTTTCAAAAGCTTTCTCTAATGGAATACACTCAATCGCCCGCAGAACTTCTTTAACGCTTTGCATTGCTAAAGGAGCTGTATTAGCCATCTGCACCGCCCAATCATATGCTGCTGATAAGAGATCTTCTTTTTTTACTATCTTATTTACTAATCCAAAATTCTTAGCTTCGTTAACTCCCATCCTACGGCCAAGGAATAGCATTTCCATTGCAATATTATGTGGTATTCTACGTGGTAACCTTTGGAGGGCACCAGCGTCTGGTACAATTCCTAACGGCATTTCGGGAAGGCCAAATTCTACATGATCTGATGCGATTATTAAATCACAAGACATAGCCAATTCAAAACCGCCTCCAATTGCGTGACCATTCAATGCGCATATGACTGGTTTATTTAAGTTCCAATTTTCTGTTAGTCCAGCGAAGCCACCATCCCCATAATCAGCTTTTTCCCACCAGTTTTCTAATTCCATTTCTCCTGAATTAACAGCCTTAAGATCCCAGCCTGCAGAAAATATTTTTTCTCCTTTTCCAGTAATTATCCCAACTCTCAACTCTGGATTATCTCTAAGCTCGGCAAATGCTTTTCCTAGATCTTGGCTTAAGCTTAAATCAATAGCGTTTACTTTTGGTTTGTTTATAGTGATTTCGATTATGCTATCTTTTATACTAATTTCTAAATTTGTTTCCATTTTTGTTACCCATTAAATAAACGCTGGTATGACTTCATCACAGAAAAGTCGCAGAGATTTTTTTTGTAAATTGTGATCAAGACCCATGGAAGCGTAATAAATAAAATTATCTACCCCTAATTCCTGATATTTTTTGAGTTTTTTAATAATTTCATCCGGCGTACCAAACATTAAATTTTCTTTAAGCATAGAGGGGTTGTATTCATCTCTATTCTGTAAGTCCTTTAGTTCAATCTCTTTTGGAAATCCGTTTTTTACGTCATCTAAGTTTTTAAATAAATTTTCGAATTGACCTAAAATACGTTGAATAGCCTTTATGTACATATCAGAATGACTTTTATTTTCATAAACTGCAGTATGCCGCATCATTGCGAATATAGGTTTGAAGCCTGTTCCATGCTCTCTCAAAGCATCATCAAGCCTTTGCTTGTAAAGCTGAGCTTCTGAAAATGGACGAGTAAGAGGCCAAGCCATGATATTACATTCATTTTTTACAGCATAATCATAAGTGATGGGAGCTCTTGCAGCCACCCAAACGGGAGGACCATTTTTTTGATAAGGCTTTGGTACAGATGTAGATAAAGGAAAAGACCAAAACTGTCCATCATGCTCACAATCTCCTTGCCATAATTTTCTAATAACTGGCAGGCTTTCCTGCATATATTGCCAAGCGTCAGATTGCTTTAAGCCCGGATACATTCTATCAAACTCTCTTTGATAAGCGCCAGAACCAATCCCAAACTCTAACCTTCCCTCTGTAATTAAGTCTGTGAAAGCTGCTTCTCCAGCTAGCCTAATAGGATGCCAATATGGAGCTGCTGCAACGGCTGTTCCAAGCCTTAGTTTATTTGTGTTTTCAGCCCACCAAGTCAATATTTGAAATGGGTTAGGAGCAATAGTCATTTCCAATGCGTGATGTTCGGCGGCCCAGGCAATATTGAAATTTGCGTCATCAGCCATTTGAACCATGTCAAGTGTATGGTTTTTTACGTCTTTCATGCTGATGGATTGATCAGCCCTCTCAAGATTTATTGCCAAATCAAATTTCATTATTCCTCTCTAACTTACTTGTTAAATTATTTATTTCATTACAAAAGGATTGGACGCAGGCTCATCAGACATGTTCATCCAAACGGTTTTAGGTCTTGTATAGTCATAAATAGCTTGAAACCCACTTTCTCTACCATACCCAGAATTTTTAAATCCGCCAAACTCTGCAATTGGAGAAACCACCCTGTAAGTATTAACCCAAACAATGCCAGCATGAATAGCTTTGCTCAATCTTAAACATCTAGCGCTGTTGGTCGAGAAAATTCCAGCAGCCAATCCGTGTTTAGTATCATTTGCTAAATCTATCACTTCTTTTTCGTCTTTAAATTTTATAACTGACAATACCGGTCCAAATAGTTCTGTGTCTACTATTCTAAGTTTTTGGCTCGGGCATGAAATAATCGTTGGCTCAAAAAAAAGTTCGTTTAGACCTTGAGGAGTTGAACCTCCACACAAAATTTTAGCGCCCTCAGTAACGGCAAATTCAATTTCTTTTTTTATATTATTTAACTGACCATGAGTGCAGAGAGGTCCCATCTGTGTTTCATCTAGCAAAGGATCTCCAATTTTTATGTCATTAGCCTGTGACACAATCAAATTTAAGAACTCATCAGCTATTCCTTCTTGTAAATAAAGTCTAGAACCAGCAACACAACTTTGTCCTGTTGCACCAAAAATTCCTGCAATTGAGCAGTTTACAGCATTCTCTATGTTTGCATCATCAAAAACTATAAAAGGAGATTTGCCTCCTAGTTCAAGTGAGACCTCGGCGAAGTTTTCAGCTGAGTTTCTAATTACATGCTGGGCCGAAGATGGTCCGCCCGTAAAGGAAATTCTAGCCACTTTCGGGTGAGTTGTAAGCGTTTTACCACAAGGGTCTCCATGTCCAGTTATTATGTTTACTACGCCAGGAGGTATTCCTGCTTCTTCAATGCATTTACCAAATTCTAACATGGCTGCAGATGCATGCTCTGAAGCCTTTAGAACTATGGTATTTCCGGCAGCAAGCGCAGGGCCTATTTTAACGGCAACCAAAAATAACTGAGAGTTCCAAGGGACAATTGCCGCAACCACCCCCAAGGGTTCTCTGTTTGTGAAAACAAATAAATCTGGTTTATCAATTGGAAGTGTTTCTCCTGATACTTTATCTGCACAACCTGCATAAAAATTGAAAAATTGGGAAATGTATTTTGCCTGCCATTTTGTTTCCTTTAGCATTTTCCCTGTATCGATGGTTTCAACTTTTCCTAACTCTTCCGATTTACTTGCTAAAACATCTGCTAATTTTCTTAAATAGTCACCTCTTTCAGTAGGTGTCATTTTCGACCAGGGTCCATTTGAATATGCTTCGTATGCCGCTTCTACAGCCCTATCTACATCCTCTTCAGTAGCTTCAGGAATATTACACCAATTTTCTCCAGTCGTCGGATTTGAGCTTGGAAAAGTGGTATTGTTAGAAGAGTCTACCCAATCACCATTTATTAACATTTTGAAGTTTTCAATTTTTCCCATAGTTTTTAGCCATCCAGTTAATTATAATAATATACTATAAGACAAGACCTCTTATTTACACCAAATAATTTATTTAATTTGATTTATTTTATATATCTTTCCTTTCATAATTTTATAATAATCAAATCGATCAATTAGCATGGAATAAGCAATGAAAAATAAGCAAATTATTGGAGATCCCATAGTTATAAATGGTAGAACCTTATCTTTATCAAAAGCAATAAGGGCAGGGGATTTCATTTTTTTAACGGGCCAGGTTCCTATGAAGGATGGAAAAATTGTAGTCGATGGATCAATTGAGGATCAGACCGTAATAGTTTTAGAGGAAATTAAAGATACGCTTAAGCTTGCTGGGTGTGATCTGAAGGATGTAGTAAAAGCGATGGTATGGCTTAGAGACAAAGAGGACTTTCCTGGCTTTAATACCGTTTATGGTGAATATTTTCCTGAGGAACCCCCAGTAAGATCAGCTGTTGTAAATACGCTTTTAGTTGATGTCAGAGTAGAAATAGAAGTTATCGCCTATAAGCCGGTCAAATAAATTGAAATGAATAAAATATTTCAAAGGTTTTATCGATGAAAAGAAGTTATTATAAAGGAACGTGTTATAGATATTTTTATAAGGGCAAATCTCACAAGAACATTGTGTTAATCCATGGCTTAGGTCTAAATCAGGATGTATGGACTTGGCAAATTCCTTTTTTTAAGGATTATAACGTTTTGGTCTATGATTTGCTGGGTCACGGAGACAGTAAAAATCCTGAAAAAAAGATAACACTTGATACTTTTTCAAATCAACTGAATGAGTTGATTTTGAAGCTTTCTATAAACAACATTATTCTTATTGGATTTTCTTTAGGATCAATGATTTCTAGAAAGTACTCAATTAATTATCCTCAAAATGTTGAAGCTTTAATTTTATTGAACTCACCACGAAGAGTTACAACTTCAGAGAAAGATGAGATCCTAAGTAGATCTTTAATGCTAAAAAAAGAAGGTCCTGATTCTTCAGTAAAAGCAGCTATTGAGAGATGGTTTAGTCCGGAGTTTCAAAATAGCAACAAACCGATAATAGACTTAGTAACTTTTTGGATAAATAGAAATGATAAAGATACATACTCAAAAATTTATACTTTACTATATTATGGTTCGTTAGAATTAGAAGAAAAGAAAGACAATAAACCAGCACTAATAGTGACCTGTGATCAGGATTTTGCGAATGGACCGACTGTAGCTAGAAGGATTTCGAAAGAGCTAACAAACTCAAGAGTATCTATTCTCAAAAACTTACGGCATATGGCTTTAGTAGAAAACTATCTATTAGTTAATAAAAGAATAATTGGTTTTCTTGAAACTTTAAAAGAAAAGTAAAATTTTTGTATAAATCCTCTTTTTGGTATGATCTACTATCTTTTGTTTTGTGAGGAATTTTTAAATTAAATGAATTTTTCATAGAATAATCAGAAAATTATAAGGAGTAATTATGATAAAGGAATTGCGTAAAATTGTTACCTTTGACGAAGATATATATAAAGAAGGAGGCAAAGAAGCTAATCCGATACTCAGAGTTATCGGAGTTGCAGCAGTTTTAGAGAATCCCTGGAAAGGTGAAAAGTTTATTGATGATTTACAACCAGAGATAAGCCGTATAGCTCCGGTAATGGGAAAAGCTTTGACAGACAGATTGCTATCTCTAGTGGGATCTGGTGAGAGGATAGAAGCTTATGGTAAAGCGGCTCTAGCAGGCTCTAGTTGCGAAATTGAGCACGCTTCTGCGATAATACACACTCTACAATTTGGAAATTTTTACCGGGAAGCAGTTGGAGCTAAGAGCTATTTAGGTTTTACAAATACCAGAGGCCCTGCAAACACACAAATAAACATACCTCTTATGGACAAACATGATACGGGCAGACGATCTCATTACCTTACAGTACAATTTTCAATTTACGATGCACCAGATGTAAACGAGATTGTTTGTGCATTGGGAGCAGCTACTAGTGGTCGGCCACACCATAGAATAGGAGACAGATATTCTGATTTGGCAGCATTAGGAAAATCGGTTGATAATCCTGCAGGTATATAAAAATCTTCAGAAAAGGAAAATAAATGAAATTAGATAAATTTTATATTAATGGTCAGTGGGTTGATCCAGTAAAAGATGAGACAATAAATATTATCAATCCTGCTAATGAGTCTGTAATTGGCCAGCTCAATGTCGGAAATGAACAAGATATCGATAAAGCAGTTACAGCTGCAAGAAAAGCATTTTCAAATTTTTCAATTACTCCCGTTCAAGAAAGATTAGAGCTTCTAACAGAAATAAGAAATATTTTCAAAAAGCGTTTTGACGATATAGTTGATGCAATAACCACTGAAATGGGAGCGCCTATTAAACTGTCAAGAGGTGCTCAGGCTGCAGTTGGGTTAGGTCATCTGAAAACATCTATAAGAGTGCTTGAGAACCACAAATTCGAATATGAATTTAATGGTTCTCTTATTAGACATGAGCCCATTGGCGTATGTGGATTAATCACTCCCTGGAATTGGCCGATTAATCAAACAATATCTAAACTTGGTCCTTGTTTGGCCTCTGGTTGTACAGCTATTTTGAAGCCGAGTGAAATATCCCCTTTATCTGCAAACGTAATTGCAGAAATAATTCATGAAGCTAAAGCCCCTGCGGGTGTATTTAATATGGTTCATGGACTCGGTCCTATCGTAGGAGAAGCGCTGTCCAGTCACCAAGATGTTGATATGATGTCATTTACTGGATCTACGAGAGGGGGCATTGCTGTTGCAAAAGCTTCTGCTAAAACAGTCAAGAGGGTCAGTCAAGAATTGGGTGGCAAATCACCTAATATAATTCTAGATGACAGTGCATTCGAAAGCTCAGTAAAAATTGGTGTAGAAAAAATAATGGAAAACACAGGTCAATCCTGTAATGCCCCAACAAGGATGTTGGTGCCTAAAAATCGTCATGAGGAAGCTATGCAAATAGCAAAACTAGTAGCAGAAAATCTCAAAACTGGTGATCCTAAAGAAGAAACAACAGATATTGGTCCACTGGTCAGCGATGTTCAGTATGAGAAAGTTCAAAGGCTCATTGAGTCTGGTATAAATGCCGGTGCAAAATTAGTTACTGGGGGTACAGGTAGACCTAGTCATTTAAATAAGGGCTACTATGTGAAGCCTACAGTTTTTGGAGATGTAGATAATAAAATGGAGATAGCTCAAGAAGAGATTTTTGGACCAGTTTTATCAATTATTCCTTACGATAGTGAAGATGAGGCTGTAGAAATAGCTAATGATACTGATTATGGTTTATCAGCTTATATTGCAGGAGAAAATACTGAAAGATTAAGGGAAATAGGTAGAAAAATAAGAGCAGGCCAAGTCCATATAAATTATGGAAGTGGAGGAACTAATGCTCCTTTTGGAGGGTTTAAACAGTCTGGTAACGGACGAGAAAAAGCAGAATGGGGGTTAGAAGAATTTCTCGAGACAAAGGCGATAATGGGATAAAATTAGATTTGCAGGTTATTTTGAGTAATCTTGAGATAGTTTAATATTTTCGAGTGATTTTATCTGACCTAGTTCACTTATTCAGTATGGAGTTGATGTGGTAAAACAAGAGAAGAGTGACAATCATTTTATTGTCGATTGTCTGCAATATGCCAATTGGTCGCCTAAGATTTTTAAAGAAATGAGGTTAGGTGGAGTGAATTGTATACACGTGACTATTGCTTATCATGAAAATTTCAGGGAAACAGTCTTAAATTTAGAAAAATGGAATGAACACTTTAATAATTATTCCGATCTCATTTTTCATGCAAAATCTTTTGATGAAATTAGGCAAGCAAAAAAATTTGACAAAACTGCAATTATTTTTGGATTTCAGAATCCTTCACCAATTGAAGACGACATAGGATTAATTGAAATATGGAGTAAATTGGGGATTAAATTTATGCAATTGACTTATAATAATCAGTCACTACTCGCCACTGGATGTTATGAGAAAAATGATACTGGAATAACTAGAATGGGAAGAGAAGTAATAGGAGAAATGAATAGAATGGGCATGGTTATTGATATGAGTCATTCAGCAGAAAAATCTACTCTTGAAGCGATTGAATTTTCTGCAATGCCGATTTCCATTACTCATGCTAATCCATCATTCTGGCATCCTGCCCTAAGGAACAAATCTGAAACAGTACTAAAAGAACTTTCTAAATCCAATGGAATGATTGGATTTTCGTTATATCCACATCATTTAAAGAATGGAACTGATTGTAAAGTAACGGATTTTTGTAAAATGATTGCTAAGACTGCTGAAAAAATAGGTACAGACAATATTGGCATAGGAAGTGATCTTTGTCAGGACCAGCCTGACTCTGTGGTAGAGTGGATGAGAAACGGTAGATGGGCAAAAACAAGAGACTTTGGAGAAGGAAGTTCTGACTCTCCTGGCTTTCCAGATCAACCTAGTTGGTTCCAAAGCAATAAAGATTTCAAAAATATCATCGATGGATTAGATAAAATAGGGTTTTCTAAAGTGGAAATTTCAAATATCATGGGAAAGAACTGGTTAAATTTTTTCAAAACGTCATTCAGCTCAGGTTAAAATATGAAAAGTACGGCATTAATTCCTGAATTAGATAATATTCCAACTCTCCGATCTCCAGAAGTGGTTATGGACTTATCTAGAATGGGTAGCTTTTTTCCGTTTAGATTATCGTTCGCAAGAATAATGATAAGAAACTTGCTGAAAAATAAAACTAAAATAAAAACGTCTACTTGGAGTTTTGATGACAAGGGGTTCGGTCATGCCGTTTATACAATAGTAATAGAAAAGAGAACACTTTCCTTTATTGCATTATCAAATTCACTAAAAAAATCGCAAAGAACCGATAGGGTCATTGCATCTGCTTGGGATACATCATTTACACTTTTTGATGGTATTCCTACAAAAGCTGATATTGCACGTTTAAAAGAACAATTACCGCATCAAGAAGCCGGAAGATATAACAAATCTGAATTGGTTCTAAGCAGAGCAAATAAATCGGTCCGAATATTTGATCTTGTAGTAAAAAGTCTCTCAAGCGGAATTCAACCTTCAGGTTTAATGATTGATAAAATTGGATATTTGATGAGAACAACTGCCGTTTATGGCAATGGAAAATTTGGTATCAATGATAGAAAAAATTTAATAGCTCATTCAAATTTTAATGTACCTTTTCAAATGGAAATGCTGACAGTTTATCTTATAAGGAATTTTTCAATAGATCTGGTGCAGCATATTGCGAAAAAAAAGTGTCCAGAAAAGTTTGTGGAACTTGATATAAATATCCAGAGGCACCTAGGTATAGGAAATGCTACGGGGTTAGGTATGGCTCCATTTTTAGTTAAACATCCTATTCTACTAAATAATTGGTTTCAAGTGAGAGAGACGGCTTTATCTCGAATGTTAAGCATCGAAGAAATTGAACCTAAAAGAATCAATAAGATTTTGGCATTGATAAAAAGAGTTCAAAGTCACTTAAATTCTTGGGCAACGGATGATAGCCGACAGGCAAAAAGAATTGAATGTCTTAAACGGGAATGGGACCAATTAAAAAATGATATCTCGTACAATTTTTTTATAGCTAAGAATTCATTGAGTAAATTATTCAAACTAACCAAAAATAAGTCTTTGGAATGTCAAGAGCTGATGGTCTCGTTAATTATGGAAATCGGTGGCGAAGAGCTTGACGGGCTTGATCACTGTATGGAAAGTTCACGTATTCCCCAATTAGATCCTAGCATGACATTAGGAGAACTATGCCAACTGATTAATAGAAATTTTTCATGGGTTAATAAAATAAACTTTTCATCTAAAGGAGCAACAGCAAGGTTTTGGTATGTCTCAGAAGAAAAATTGGAGCCGAGACTTGGAAACAGATATGAAGAAGATGGAGCTGAATTAGAGAGACCATTGGACGTAGCTAGGAGAGTTAGTAATTTAGAAAAAGATTTAAAGAAAAGTCCTGATGATCTTACAGTTGCAGAGTTCCTAATGAAATATCCAAGGCATCGTTATGTGGTACGTCGTATTCAAACTAATTTATGGGCCCCTTATTCTGAGATCCACGAAAACCTACTAGATGAAAAATGTATGCCAATAGATATGCTCAGATGTAAATTGGCTTTTTTTGGGGCGTCTAAGTTTGATCCGAAATCGGATAGATGGGTGAGGGTAAATCTATTTCAGGGAGCTCCATTAGCAGATGAGATTAGCTCTGATATTGAAGATGATTGGTGGATGCCCGTCTTAAAAACGCATTAATGCAATTTTCATTTTCTGAGCTAAAAGACTTGGTATTTAACGCAGGTCTAGGTATGAAATTACCAGCTGGGTCTTGTGAAGATTTAGCATTTGCTGTTGCAAGTCTAGAATCTCTAAATTTACATGGAAGCAATGAATTCTTGCATGCAATTGCTTGTAACAATTACTTGATTAGAGATTTTGTTATAAAAAAAAATGAAGTTGAAGTAGATATTGGAAGAACTCTTTTCGAGGGGATTTGCGCAGTTGATTTATTTATCGCAGAAAAAGTTAACAAAATAGTTTTTCATGAATTCGACTGCCCTATGCTTTTAGTGGGTCTAGGTTGTAATTATTATAATGCAAACTTTAGCGTTTTTTATTCAGACAAGATTATCGGCAATATTAATTCAGGTAAAATTTTTTGGGATAATGATTTTAAACTTAGAAATTGTAGTGTTACTATGACTAGATCTGATGGTGCTATAACGCGCTATCCTGAGAAAAAAGATAGGTTAAACCTATCTAAATCTACTTTTAAAAAATTAAATAAACTTGCTGCAAAAATGTTAGTACCAGAGAGTGATCACTCTAGAGCCACTGGAGCTGGCGCGGGAACAATTGACAACGACTAACTTTTTTTTTGTATTTTAGTCTAATCCGCTTAATCCTTGAAGAAGAAGTGGGGCAAGAAGGTTTTCAATTAGCTCTGGCACCCCTTGCATTTCATCCATTACACGCCCTTTCGCAGAAAAAATTGCTGAAAAAAGGTCAGATCTGTCTTGTGATATTTCATTCAATGATAAACTTTTGGAGCCGTTATAATCAATATTTGCCATTAGAGTTTGAGTAAAAAGGGGTATAAAAGGAACTGTTGCTAAATATATTCCAAATGTACCATCTTTCTTTGTATCCTTTTCAGAATTTTGACTTACTAAAATCGTAATCAAACTTAAAGTCCGCAGTCCTCTGGTGATTTCGGCTGAATGTAGCTCTGAGTCTTTATTGACATCCAGAAATTTAAAGACACTGTAAAGGCATGGACCTCTATTACTATTGTCTGAGCTACAGGCACTAGCCACAGAACTGTCTAATAAGGATAAAGCTTCCCCATACTTGCTCTCAATGACGGGATCTTTGTTTTTACATTTAGTATAAATGTTTGGCTCTACTACTGGATTGGTTAGAAAAGAATAATCCTTACCGTCCCAATCATAAGGTGGCAATTTTTCAATTAACTTATCTCCATCTAGCTTGTAAAAATAATTGTAATTACCATTATTAGGAGGACCATCAGTGATTAATTCGTTATTGTAAAGGTGGGTCCATCCATTATTTGTTGATGCATTAACAAAATTAAACTCAACATCCTGGTCATCTTCATAAAGATAGCCGCCTTTACCTATATAAAGAGCAAAATCTTCTTCAGAAAAGTTACATGAATTTCCTGACCAAAAACCTTCTAATTCCTTAGGTATTTTTTCAGATAGCAGGACACCAGGCATTAGAACTAATGCAATTATAGCAATTAATTTCTTTAATAATCTGTAAATCATAAAACAATAATAACTAAAAGTTTTTCTTAAAAAACCATTTTTTAAAAAAAGCGGGCTATTTTTTTTATAAAAAGTTATTAAAATGTCTAATGTAAAGAATAGGAAAATAGAGAATATGATTGTTATAGACTGGTCCAGCTTTACTCCCTTTGCTTCTCTTTTAGGAGGAGTTCTAATTGGGTTATCTGCAGTATTATTGATGCTAATTAACGGAAGGATAGCTGGAGTATCAGGACTCGTTAGCAGAATATTGGTATATAAAAACATAAACAAAAATTTGTGGGTATTTGTATTCTTTGTAGGGCTGTTAATAGGACCAATTTTTTATTCATTGCTTACAGGCCCAATTAAATCGAATTCCGTTGTAGATGCTCCATGGTTAATTATTGCTGGTCTTTTGGTAGGTTTTGGAACTTTTATAGGTAATGGATGTACATCGGGTCATGGTATTTGTGGTCTTTCTCGCTTTTCAATAAGAT
>CACFNV010000034.1 GCA_902567635.1 uncultured Alphaproteobacteria bacterium | reverse complement strand
ATACTTTTAGATACAGAAACCACCGGTTTCAAAAGTCCTATCTATGTAGTTGAAATTGCCGCCCAAAAAATGAATGGCTTTGAAAAGAAGGGGCCTCCTTTTATATATAAGCTTAATCATGGAGTTGATATACCAAGGGAAGCTGCAAGAGTTCATGGATATACAAGAGAAATTTTAGAAAGAGATGGGGAAGACCCTTTAGAGGTCTATGAGAAATTTAGAAAATATGTCAATAGCTCCCCACTTGTGGCATATAACTTAGAATATGACTTCACAAGGGTTTTAGTGCCTGAATGGAAAAGACTAAAAATAGAGCAAATAGGCGTTAAAGGGTTTTGCGCACTTGAATTAGCAAAAAGGCTATTAGACCCTGTTCCAGCCGGAAATTGTAAGCTTCAAACCCTACGTCAGTATTATCGCTTTCCAGAAAGAGGGGCCCATACCGCTATGGGTGACGTAGAAACGGTTATTGATCTTTTAACGCATGTTTTAAAGCCTTTATCCGAGGCAAGAGGTTTTAAATCGTTTGATCAAATAGTAGATTTTTGTGATGAGCAATGGTTTCCCACTAGGCTTTCATTTGGAAAGTATAAGGGAGTTGACTATAGAAAAGCTTCAAAGGACAGTAATATCTATTCCTGGTTAGAATGGCTGTCTAGATCTAAGAATAAGCGCAGTTCACAAATGGGTAGTTGGTATCTTAAGGAGTTGGCAAAGGCCAAAACTGAACAAGAAAAAGGTATCAATGAAAATCAAAAAACCGAGAAAGTGGAAGAGTATATTTCTCCATTTTCTAGTGAAAGTAATTCAAAGAAACAGTCAGAAAGACCAAAAAAAAGTAGTAATAGCCTGGTTTCATATTCTGATAAAGATCAGGCATACCTTAAGAAATTAATAGAACTGTCGAAAGAAAGACTTGCAGATATTCTGTCGACATACACGTCAGAAAAAAATGCAGTCGATGTTATAATTTCAAAGTTATTCCTGTTTTTAAAAGAGTTTTATAAAACTCGGGATAAGCTTCGAATTGTCATTCGACATAGAAAAAGGTATTTGGAGGTTTTACTAAATAGTGGTGAAGAAGAAGCTGATGAGGTCGTAGATCAATACGAAGAAGATGTTAATGAAACGGAAAAAGAATACAGAGAAACTCTTCAAAGGTCTGAGGATAAAGAAGATTTAACGGAAACAGAAAAGAAGGAACTTAAAAAAATTTTTATTTCGCTATCACGAAATTTTCATCCAGACAGATTTGTACAAGACCCTGAAAAGCACAAAATTTATAATTTGCTGATGGCCAAAATTAATGAGGCACGAGATAACTCAGATATTGATTTATTGAGAGAAATTGATGAAGACCCGGACAAATATATTGAGTCTCAGGGTTGGGATAAATTAGACATCTCAGACTTAGAAAAGGAGTTGACTGACTTGAGAAGTTTTTATGAAAGTTTAAACGTACAAATTATTGAAGCGCTAGAAGCACTAGAAAGTTTGAGAGTTAGTCCAGAATATACAGTGTGGAAAAGGTCTTTGGAAGATAAGGGGTATTTCAATTTTTATGCTGAAAAACAGAAAACTGCTCTTGAAGAGGAAATAAGCACCTTAGATATTGAGGCAAAAAAATTAAGAGAAGAGATAATAGAACTGACTGGTACCGACGAAATAAAAATAGTGTAGCCTATTAATTGTCTACTCATACGGAGACTTGATGACAATAGCAACTGTTAAGAAAAAAGATCCGAAAGAAATCATCGATCAGATGCACACCACCAGGCAAAATTTCCTGGAGGGTCTATCAACATTCGGTGTCTATGGTCGAGTCTGGACCAGGCGAAATGAGCATGTAAAAGATACCGCTCTCGATATGCTTTAGTAAGCACAAATGGAGCACAAAATAGACGTTAGTAGATGTTATTATATGTTATTAAGAATCAATTTTAATAACGTAAACTAACATTAAATAACGGCAAATAACGGCAAATAACACCTAGCATGGGGTTTCAAGTCCTATCACCCGCACCAAAAATTTCCCAATAAAAACAATAACTCAACCTTTTTTCAGCTAGTCTATTGACAAGTTTGTTGACAAGATAAATTTATTTTTTGTTCTTATTTTTTGTCAATGGACTAAAAACTTACGACCGATCATAAAAAACCTACAACCGCAGATCTATTCACATTTAAGCAATTTGGATCGCAGCGAAACGAAAAGTTGAAAGTATTTATATTTTATGCTTTGTGATTAATAACAAAAAAAGTTTTGTTACGTTACTATTTTACTATCCAAATTTAAAGCAAAGATAATAATGATTATTTTACAAAATTTAAACAAAAGAACGCTTTCTATAATGTTAATGGTGTTAGGTTCCGTTATTATAAGCTTTAATGGTTTAGTTCTAAGAAACATTGAAACCGCTGACAACTGGACAGTAATTTTTTACCGAGCGGTGTCTTTTTCGACAGCTGTGTTTTTAGTGCTTCTATTTAAATATAGGCAAAGAGTGTTTTTACAAATTACTCAAATAGGACCATCAGGATTACTGGCGGGTATGTGTTTAGGCACCGCCAATATTTGTTTTATTCTCTCGATGACTATTACTACAGTAGCCAATACTGTTTTCACTATTAGTTTAATTCCTTTTATCACTGCAATTCTTGCTCTATTTTTTTTAAAAGAAAGCCTAAAAAGAATTACTATATATACAATGATTGGAGCATTAGTAGGTCTCATTATAATGTTTTATGGTGCTCTGAATTCCGGTGATTTCTTGGGGAATGCCCTAGCGTTGATAACAGCTGTTTCTTTTTCTTGTTTTACATTAATTCTGAGGGTTTCAAAAAATCTAGAGATGCTTCCTTGTTTAATTCTCTCTGGACTAATAGCGATTACAGTATCATTCGTTTTGAAAGACGGGCTGTTACAGATATCTAGGCGCGACATGTTACTTTGTTTCTTGCTAGGTGGTTTTATGTCTGCATTTGTGAATTGCTGTTTTATTTTTGCAACAAAATTCCTTGTTGCAGCTGAAGCAACGCTTTTCTTTTTTATTGAAATTGCTTTAAGCCCAATTTGGGTTTGGCTTTTTGCCAATGAAATAGTATCAAGAAATACTCTTGTTGGAGGGTTACTGATTTTAATATCCCTTTTTTCCCGAACCCTTTATCTTTCGCGATTAGAGCATTAAATTAATACTTGTTCTTGAGTTTGATTGCTGAAAGGGGGTACAGCAACAAAATGGCCGAAATACATCTTGGCAAACAAGGTTATCCACGTCCTGCAGGATATCATTCGGTTCTGTTTTTCCAGGAAGCATGGTTCCTAGGGGAGGTACCTTAATCACCATCGCTATAGTTTTTATTATTGTTTATTTTCTGATGTGGTAGCTCAAACTAAGGTTTCTAAAAATCTCTTAATTTAAAAAAAAGGGAAGGGTTACTGCTATTGATATGATATAGCTGGGTGCCAGTGGGTGCCAACTCGGTGCCAAAGGTACATGAAAAACTATGCAAAACTACGCAAAAAAATTAGTAACTTTTGCCTATATTTGCGTGTATTTGCGTAGTTTGTCGCTTTAATTAGGGGTTCAAGTCCTATCACCCACACCAATTTTCCCCAATAAAATTAATCTCATTACTGATGCACTCTATTCTCGCCAAAAATATACAACAAACACTGATTGGCAATCTGAAAAATATATTGTAAAAAGCATTCTTTTCTGATCTTATTATAGATATGAAGATAGCGAAGCTAATATTATTTTTTGTTACTATGATTTTATTTTCTCTCCAAGCAAAAGCTGAAATTACTAGTAAAAAGGCATTAATGGAAGTCTTTGAGGGTTGTATAGAAGAAGAAACCGAGGGCGTCTCCGTAGGAGCACAGTTTGAATACTGCGCATGTGTAACAAAGCAAATATCGATAGGCATGGATTTAGAGGAGGTTATGCTTTTAGGTTTAGATATGATGGCAGCAAAGAACGAAAAAGAAGAGGAGCGCATCCTTATATCAAATCAGAAGGTAAAAAAATATGTCTCCAAATGCGCAGTAAGACTTTATGAGTAACGATAATAAAGTTACAGATTAGTTTAAATCACAAATTAAATGGAATCCGGCTACTATTATGAAAAGGATACATCTGTCGATATGATATAGCTCCTTGCCTGCCATTGAAAAAACTATATGGTAACACACGGTATTAACTGGAATTACTAGAGCAACCTTCCCGGTAATTACTTGTATTTAAATGTTTTTGTTCTTTTTTATGGATTAAAGTCCTATCACCCGAACCAAAATCTTAGATACATCAAGTACTTCAGATAACATGGGAAGTTTTGCCACAAAATGGCCTACATGAACTTCAGTGTCTAAATTTTAATTTCTTCATTATTAAATAATCTAAAGATTGAAGAAAAGTTGCTCTATCCAACTTGGTATAATTCTGATTGTTTTGAATTATTAAATTATTTGCTTCTCGTAAAGATGTCATTAGGTTTCTGCTTGCCTCTATAGATCCAATATTCTCCTTATCCAAAATTTTTCCCCTAAAGTTTATTACAAGAGCATCAAGTAATATGCATTTTTTAGACAACGGAATGTCATCTGTTACTACAATTGAGTCTTTGTTACAACGGTTTTCAATCCAATTATCTGCCTCATCTAGGCCGGTGGAAACATATATAAATTTTATTAAAGGGTTTTTGTAAGGTCGAATGCCCCCATTCGACACTATAAAGGTGGTTAAGTTATATCTTTCAGCAACTTTTATTATTTCTTGTTTAACTGGGCAAGCATCAGCATCTACAAATAGCGAGACCATTTTTTAGTTCCTGAAAAGATATGTAAAAATAGTAGTAAATTATTTATAAATGAATAAATATATTTCTCCCAATGCTTTTAGAGTTTTTATAGCTTTGATACATTTTTTATGTTAATTTTCATCCAAATATTAAAAAGGGGGAATTTTAAATGTACAAGTTTTTTTCTATAATACTTATAGCCATGTTAATGGCTTTGCCTGCTTCAGCTGCAGACTTAGGAGGACGTGTTTTAAACATTGGATCCGATACAACTTATCCACCACATGAGTCAATAAACGAAGCGGGAGAGGTTGTGGGCTTTGATGTAGATGTCGTAGCAGAGATTTGCAAAAAAATTAATTGTACTCCGAATTGGGTTACAACTGCCTGGGACGGTATTTTCGCTGCTCTTGCCAATAAACAGTTTGATATGGTTGTGTCAGGAGTAACAATTACAGAAGAGAGAGATAAAATTGTTGATTTTTCGGATCCATACATAATTGTTCAGCAGGGTATTTTGATGCGAGTTGAAAATAAGGGTTCAAGTATTGATGATTACAAGTCAGGTAGCCTGAGGTTAGCTTCCCAAAAAGGAACTACAAATGCAGAACTAGGTGAGAAATTAGTAGGTAGAGACAATATTAAGCTTTTTGACGATTTTCCACCTGCGGTTTTAGCGCTGCAAAACGGTGACGTTGATGGTGTTATCATAGATAGTACGTCAGCTGCTGCCTATGAGCAGGAATTTGCTGGAGAGCTCACGGTTGGCATAACCGGATTGTCATCTGACCCTTTAGGCTTGGTTTTCCAAGAAGGTGATAGTTTACAAGATGCATTTAATGAAGGTTTAGCGGCCATAAAAAAAGACGGTACTCTTGCTAAACTTGTTTTAAAATGGTGGCCTAAGTAGGATTTAGAAAAATGTTTAATTTGCCGCTAAGAATCATTCTTGGCGGCAGACTTATAAAGACATGGAAAATATTTTAAATTGGATCCGAAAAGTTCGGGTAAGCACCTTGATTTTCGTGGCTTTTCTTCCGTTTATTTGTTATTTTATTTTTACTTCAAGAAATTATGGTAAAGCGCTAAAAGCTATATTAGGAATTGAATCTAATGCTTTGATACTTTTAACAGCATTTGTTTCAATCGCAGCGATTGGTATTTTAGGAGCTCTTTCTGCTTTAAAACTTTTAAAATTTAATCGGCCAGACGTAAGTGTTATTGATCGAGCCAGAGCTTTATTTTTAGCAAAAACTTTCTTAACAACTCAAATTATTCTTATTTTTATTATTATTAATTCTAGTTTCATTGAACCCTACATTATTTCGGTTGCGGCAAATTCAATGGACGCTAGAAAGACTGAATGGATCATAATAGTAAATCAAAGCTTTGCGTTGGAAGCCGTGGCTCAAGAGAAAATAATATCATACGTTCGAATTTTTTTTCAATATAGTTTTCTTCTTTCAACGTTAGCTCTCTTTTATTCAATATTATTTAAGAAATTTTTAAGCATTTTTTTCAGTAAAATTATTATTGCTCTGTTAGGTGGCATTAATGTAGCATTAGCTTTTTATGTTATCATGATTGCACATGCTGGCTTTGCGTTGGGATTGGCTGTAACTTTACGAGCAGCATTTTTTGCTTATATTCTAGCTTCTATTTTGGGTTTAACATGGGCTTTGCTTACAAAACTAAAGGCGTCTATGGCTGCTACCTACGTGTTTTTAATTTTAGGATTCCTCTCAATTTTATTAAGTATTTTTAATTTCAATAGACCTTTTGAAAGCTTATCACTTGTGGGGACGTTAGAAGGGAAAATAGGCATAGTTTCAGGAACACCTCAATTTATTTCTGATCAAGTCAGATATGGAGACTTTTTGTCAGAAAAATCAGATAAGCCATTTAAAATTAGATCAATAAAAAATGTTGATCAAGCAATTGATATATATAAAAAAAATAAATTATCGGGAATATTAATTCCTTCAGCTCAGGTTAAAGATTTTCCTATTATTTGGACAACACGTTTTTTGCCCTCAAAAAATAAAATGGTAGCAATATTTTCAGCCGTAATTGGGTTTCTTTTATTACTTTTAGCCGTGATCGGACGTTTAACAAACATGCATCCGTTAGCAATTTTTTCCGAATTTTTTGTTGACACTATTAGGGGAGTGCCGATGCTGGTTATAATTTTGTATATCGGTTTGCCATTAGCAGGAGCTATAAAAACATCGTCAGGAGGGTATATCGACATGCAAATGATGACCAGGGGTATAATTGCTATTGGAATAGGTTATTCTGCGTATATGGCTGAAATATTTAGAGCAGGCATTGAGGCTATTTCAAAAGGTCAAATTGAGGCTGCGAGAAGTCTAGGTATGAGAGAAACTCATATAGCACGGTTTATTATCTTACCTCAAGCAATCGCAATAGTTTTACCAGCTTTAGGAAATGAATTCATTGCTATGTTAAAAGACACCTCCTTGGTTTCCATTCTGTCGGTTAGAGACATAACTCAGCGAATGAGAGAGTTTCAGGCACAAAGCTTTCTCCCGTTTGAGCCATTTAATTCTGCGGCATTGCTTTATATTATACTTACACTGCTTGCTGCAAGCGGAATAAAATCTTTGGAAAGAGCTGTTAATCGGGGTCGCTCACAAACTTCAGGCGATTAACTTTGGTAGAAAAATTACAGTTGCTAGGTGCGTAACAATGGCCGAGTTAAGCAAGTAGGGCCTCCTTCGCATCCTATACATAGGGCATCCCCTTCTAATAGTTTCAAATTTACACCTGATGAAGTTAACGCCTTTGCAGTTTCAGGTAGACCTGAGAGCATTATACATTCGCCCGGTGCTGTTGCTAAGACATTTATACTGAGACCGGAGCTAGAATTAAATTCATTTAGGGGTGCTTCAATTAAATCAATTTTTTTCTCATTCAATAAATTTAAGAGGCCAACGGGTAATAGCGGAGAATGAACTATAGCTTTTTTTGTATCAACCATGCTTATTAGAGACATCATATGCAGGCAAGCGTCTTTACCCAAAAATACAGGCAAATCAAAAGAATATACTTTAATCTTGAAAGTCTTCAGCATTGAAGCTAGCTGATCCACTCCATTTTGATTAGTTCGAAAACCTTTCCCAACAATTAGAGTTTTTTCGTCCAACCAAAAGATATCACCACCTTCAGCTATTCCTTTATCTTTTATTTCACCAATTACTGGAATATTATTTTCCTCATAAAATTGGCGATGTACGTCTTGTTCTCCTTTTCTCAATTTTTTTCCTGGTGACAAAATGATAGCTCCAAATTTTGTCATGAATGATGGATCATAAGTAAAGACTGAATCAGCTAAACCTGTATCTTCTTCAGTCATCCAAAAAACCTCAATATTTGACTTAATTAATAAATCCACAAAACATTTGTGTATAAATTCAATTTTATTGGGGTCAAAAACAGAACTATAATGCCAAAGAAGTGGGTCAGCCTCTTTTAACGATATTCCCGGTTTTATGAGGCCTACCTTTTTAAGAGGAGCTGTCATAGATGAAACACCAAACACTACTCGTTACCTTGGGCTCTTTTTAGATTTTTAGCGTCATATTCCAATAAATGCATGGCATCAGTAGTATTTATGGCAGTACAGAACTCACCGTGAAGATTAGAAATTGCCATATCATGGACTAAATCTGCATCATAATCTGTTCCATTGTAACCAATACGGTTCATGGCGGCACATGCATCGTGAATTAAATATGTGTCAAACCCCATGTTGCCAGCCATACGGACAGTTGTTTCAACACAACTGTTGGTGAAAAAACCTACCACAACTAATCTTTGAATTTTTATTCTACGGAGTTCTAATTCTAATGAAGTTCCTATAAAGCCGCTATTAACATCTTTTTCAATTACAATGTCTTTATCTAAGGGATGAATATTAGATAATTGTTGACCTGTTTCTAATGATAACTTGAGTGGAGATCTTTTTTCTCGAGAGTCATGCATAGTGAACGCAACAGGGTTTTTACTCTCTCTCCATTTTTTTAAAAGGGAAATAATATTTTTCTCTGCATTTAGATTGTTCCGTCTACCTTTTATACCCCCATAATATTTAGTATCATTTATTCCCTTTTGAGCATCAATTATTAAAAGAGTGGTGTTGCTATCAAATTTTTTAATCATATTTAAGTAAGTCTCTGACTTTTATTTATTTATAAGAAATAATTACAAGATTTGTAACCAGTTTAAATTCTTGCATAAGTACAGCTAATTTCTGCTGCTACCTTTTTCGATTTGTTATCTTTTACAATTATGCGCCCAACCACAAGACGTTTCCCTACCTTAATCATCTCGGTACGAATTCCTGCGCCATGACTCAGAAGAGGACGTAGAAATTTGCATGATATATCCACTGTTGTAATTTGCTCATAACCCCCAACGGCAGCAGTTACAGCTACTATCATTACTGTATCTGCAGCACTCACAATAGCTTGACCACAAACTATTCCTCCAGACCTTACAAGCTTTTGATTATGATCAAGAGAAAATTCACAATAGGTTTTCCCAATATTTATAACTTTTATACCTAAATCTTGTATCCAAGAAGCGGTAACTTTATTAAGAAACTTTTGAGCCTCTTCCACATTAAAATTATTATTAATTTCAATTTCCTTCGTCATCTGATCTTCCTATTTACTAACTTTATTCACGCTCACTTTCCTATTATTTTTCTACTTTAACAAAAGTAACTGTAAACTAATAATGATAAATCAAAATTTGCTTCAAATAGTTTTATTAGACTTAATTTATTTGGGCACGATAATTTTTTTAAAAGCTATAATACACCTTAAATTTTATGGAATTTTATGGAAGAATGGAAAGAATATATTTCACTGATTTAATTAGATTCTTTGATATGGTTTCGATAATAGCTGTTTTAGACAGCCGTGAGTTTTCTAAAATGTTGATAAAAACCTATATCTCTATTTACTGTAGAGTCGTAAGAAGCGAAATTAGAATTTCGAATTAAATGCTTAACATAGAAAAATTTATAATCATTTTATAATATTAAGCTAACTATATATTTTATAGAGAAAGAAGTTTTTTAAAAGAAGTTGCATAAAGGCATTTAATTTTGCATAACTACGAAAAGAATAATGCCTTTTGCTTTTTGAACTTAAAATAATAAGCTTTCTTCTGCTTTATAATTGAGGAAAAAATGAAATTTAAAGAAATAGAAAAAAAGAAATTAAAAAGAAAATACGAGTTTACCATAAATGCCAAAGATTTGGATAATGAAGTAAATAAAAAACTTGAGCAGGAGAGGCCTAATATTCAGATGAAGGGTTTCAGAAAAGGAAAAGTTCCAGTGAGCCTTTTAAAGCAGATGCATGGGGAAAATATTCTTTCTGAAATTATGAAAAATAAAACAGATGAATATGTTAGGAATCATCTTGAGTCTTCTGGTGAGAAGCCAGCTTACGAGCCAAAAATAGAACTGGTTAATAAAGAATGGAAAAAGGGAGATGATGTAATATTGTCGATAGAATATGAGGCAATGCCAAAAATACCAAAACTCGATTTAGGGAAAATTTCTATCGATCGTGTAACTGCTGAACCTGATAAAAAAACAATTGATGAGTCAATGGAAAATCTGAGAGAGAGTGCACTTGATTTTGAAGAAAGAAAAGATAATGAAAAGGCAAATTTGAAAGACCAGATTACTCTGGATTTTGAAGGTTTTATAGATGGTAAACCTTTTGATAACGGTGTAGGAAAGGACTTTCCTTTAGTCCTAGGTTCAAACAGTTTTATTCCAGGTTTTGAAGAGCAGTTGGTAGGAACTAAGAAGGGAGATAAAAAGACGGTAAAGGTAAGTTTTCCTGACGAATATGGGAACAAAGATCTAGCAGGAAAGAAGGCTGAATTTGAATGTAAAATTAATAAAGTTTCAAAATCAATTAAGCCAGAAGTAAATGATGAATTAGCAAAAAAGTTTGGGCTGGAGAACCTTAAACAACTGAAAAAGAACTTGGAAAATCAGGTAAAAACAGAATTTGATCAGGCCTCAAGATCTCTAATAAAAAAGAGCTTAATGGACAAGTTAGAAAAAGAATTGAAATTTCAGCTACCCGAGAGTTTAGTAGAAACAGAAGCTAGTAATATTGCTGCACATTCAAAAAATAATCAAGGTAATCAAAGTAATCCAAAGGACTTAAAGCCCACAAAAGAGGAGGTGGGTTTTGCTGAGAGGAGAGTTCGAGTAGGCCTATATTTTGCAGAAATTGGTATTATCAATAAGCTGGATTTGAATGAGACTGAGATGCAGGCTGCTTTTGCAGAGGAAGCAAAGAAATATCCTGGTCAGGAGCAGGAGTACTTAAAATTTGTCCAATCTAACCCTCAAGCACAACAAGCTGTTAGGGCACCACTATTCGAAGAGAAGGTGGTAGATCACATTTTGAAATCTGTAAAAATAAATGAAAAGAAAATATCGGTTGCTAAATTTAAAGAACAAATGCAAAAAATGAACTAAGAAGTTATACGCTTCTTTTTTATAATAGGAGAATATTATGAAAGATCAGCACGATGTGTTTATGAACACGCTTGTCCCAATGGTTGTAGAGCAGAGCGCGAGAGGAGAGCGCGCATATGATATTTTTTCACGTTTATTAAAAGAGAGAATAATTTTTATATCAGGACCTATACATGATGGGATGTCAACGTTAGTAGTTGCCCAATTACTGTTTCTAGAGGCCGAAAACCCAAAAAAAGAAATTTCTATGTATATTAACTCTCCAGGTGGAGTTGTGTCATCTGGACTATCGATTTATGATACTATGCAATATATCAGGCCAAAAGTGGCTACGATGTGCATAGGTCAAGCGGCGTCAATGGGTTCGTTGCTTTTGGCTGCTGGTGAAAAAGGAATGAGGTTTTGTTTGCCTAATAGCAGAGTTATGGTTCATCAGCCGTCCGGCGGATTTCAGGGGCAGGCCTCCGATATTGCCTTGCACGCTCAGGAGATCCTCGATTTGAAAAAAAGGCTGAATATGATTTACGTCAATCATACTGATCAAAAGATAAACGTTGTAGAAAAAGCTTTGGATAGGGACAACTTTATGACACCTAAAGATGCTCTGGAATGGGGTTTAATTGATAAAATAATAGACAAAAGGGAAAATATAAAAGAAAATAATAAAGAGTAATTTTTTTATAATTAATAAAAAAAAATATTGGCACTTTCGCCGAATATATTAAGATTGGGGTATTATGAGCAAGTCGGGATCTTCAAGCAGTAAAAACACTCTTTATTGCTCTTTTTGTGGCAAAAGTCAGCACGAGGTAAAAAAGCTAATAGCGGGACCTACAGTGTTCATTTGTGATGAGTGTGTAGAGTTATGCATGGATATAATCAAGGAAGAAGTAAAGTCTGGCTCTGACAAGTCATCGAAGAAAAATGTTCCCTCTCCCAAAGAAATTTATGAAGTATTGAATGATTACGTTATTGGCCAAACTGGAGCAAAAAAGGTTTTGTCAGTTGCTGTCCACAATCATTACAAAAGACTTGGTTACGCACCTAAAAAAGGAGAAGTTGAGTTACAAAAATCTAATATAATGTTAATCGGTCCTACTGGCTGTGGGAAAACACTTCTCGCTCAGACACTCGCAAGGATATTGGATGTACCATTTACAATGGCAGATGCTACTACACTAACAGAAGCGGGTTATGTTGGAGAGGATGTAGAGAATATCATTTTAAAATTGTTACAGCAGGCAGATTATAATGTTGAAAAAGCTCAAAGAGGTATCGTTTATATTGATGAAATTGATAAGATAAGTAGAAAAACTGATAACCCATCTATAACTAGAGATGTTTCTGGTGAAGGAGTGCAACAAGCGCTTTTGAAAATAATGGAGGGAACTGTGGCATCGGTGCCCCCTCAAGGAGGCAGAAAACATCCACAGCAAGAATTCTTGCAAGTTGATACTACTAACATACTGTTTATTTGTGGAGGTGCATTTGCTGGGCTTGAAAAAGTGATTAGCTCTAGAGGAGAAGGAAAAAGTATAGGTTTCGGTGCAGATGTAGGAAGTCCGGAAGTAAGGAAAATTGGGGATATAATAAGCGAAGTAGAGCCAGAAGATCTACTTAAGTTTGGTTTAATACCTGAGTTTATAGGTAGGTTGCCGGTGATAGCCACGCTAGATGATTTAGATACAAAAGCTATGATAAAAATTCTTACAGAACCAAAAAACGCGTTGGTAAGGCAATTTAAGAAATTGTTTGAATTAGAGCAAGTAAAGCTAGAGTTTACGGATGATGCATTACAGAAAATTGCAAAAAAAGCTGTTAAAAGGAAAACAGGGGCAAGAGCTTTAAGGTCTATACTAGAAAATATTCTTTTGGACACAATGTTTGAGTTGCCTTCACTTGAGGGCGTTTCTGAAGTAGTTGTAAATGAAGATACAATTGATCGCGACACTGATCCTTTAATGATTTATGTCGATAAATCGGAGGAGCCTGCTTCAGCTTCTTAGGATAGTATTTTATGCTTAAAAATTTTTTTAAGATTCTTTTTACTTGGTGGAATGGAAAAACTCTTGGTACTCTTTTGTTCACCTGGAAAAAGGGAATATTTGTAGGAGAAGATAGTTTTGGGAATAAATTTTACAAAACTAAAAATGATAAAAAAAGGTGGGTCATTTATGAAAGTGACTCTGAGGCTTCAAAGCTTGATCCAGATTGGCATAGCTGGATTAGATTTACAGCACTTAAAAATCCAACTAATAAGATTAGTAAATATAAATGGGAAAAACCATATATTGAAAATTTAACCGGTTTATCAAGCGTATACAGACCAAATAAGGTTGTTTTAGAGAAAAATACGATGAAAACCAACATAGAAAAAGATTATTCTTCATGGGAACCTAGTTAGCCGAAGTTAATGAAAGTAAATTTAATAGAAGTATTTTTGGGATTGATAGTTGTTTTTGTAAGCATTGGCTTTTTGGTTCTCTTGTATATTAAAGTAGATTTTTTTTCACTGAAAGATGAACGTTTTTCTTTAACTGCTAGATTTGATAATATTAATGGGATTTTGACAGGTAGCAGTGTGAAAATGTCTGGTGTTGATATTGGTAGTGTCAAAAAAATTGATATTGATTTAACTACTTTTGAGGCGGTTATTACTATGGATTTTAAAAATAAATATAATTTCCCTGATGATTCTGAAGCGTCGATCCAAACCGATGGACTACTTGGAGGCAGTTATGTATCAATTATACCTGGTGGATCAGATGTTTTTCTGTCTGACAAACAAGAGATAACTTTTACTCAAGGATCAACTAGTTTGATTAATTTAATGTTAAAGTTTGCAGGAGATAAATAGCTAATTAACGAGAGTATTAAGAAGATTGATATCTATATTAGTTGAATTTACTTTCTTAAAATATGCTGTTTTGGCTTTAGCAACCCTTAACCTTTCTAGGAATTCAGTTTTTGGGACCTCTATTGCGCCCATCGTTGCAAGGTGTTTAGTCATAAATTGTACATCTAAAAGCAAAAAATTATTTTTTACTAATAGAAACATCAAAGCTACCAGAGCAAATTTAGACCCATTTTTACTTGTTGAAAACATGCTCTCAGCAAAAAATGCAGCTCCTATAGATACCCCATATAACCCTCCTAAGAGGGTGGTATTATCCCAAACTTCTACAGAATAAGCATATCCAGTTTTATACAATTCAATATAGTTTTGAATTATAGGGCTAGTAATCCATGTTTCGTCTCTACTTGCGCATTTAAATATAACTGTTTCAAAACATTTATTTATCGTAAATTCTAAATTCCTTTTTATACATTCTTTTTTTAGACTTCTGGAAATATGTAGTGCGCCTATAGGAATTACTGCTCTTTTATTGGGATTGCACCACATTACAAATCTGTCATCTTCATAATCACCCATAGGGAATATTCCCTGTTTATATGAATCTATTATGAGAGAAGGTGTTAATACAATATTTTTCAATTTTGTGTGGTTACTTCTTCTCCTGACTTAACCAATTTTCTAGCCAGTGTATATTATAATCTCCGCTTGAGAATTCTTTGTTCTCTAAAATTGATTTGAATAGATCTGAGGTTGTTTCAATTCCATCGATAATGAGTTCGTCTAATGATCTTTTTAGCCTTGAAAGAGCCAATTCACGTGTATTAGCAAAAACTATTAATTTACCTATGAGGCTATCATAATAGGGAGGGATTTTATAGCCATTATATATGGCACTATCCATTCGAATTCCAAGGCCACCAGGAGAATGAAATTGAACAACAGTTCCTGGAGATGGAGTAAATTGTGGTAGCTTTTCAGCATTTATTCTACATTC
>CACFNV010000033.1 GCA_902567635.1 uncultured Alphaproteobacteria bacterium | reverse complement strand
GGTCTGGCAATCCGATGCCCTGGAGTAATTTCTAATAGGAGACTCAAACTATTAAGGGAGGTGGATAATGTATTCGTTAGCCAACTCAAGAAATATAAACTTTATAATAAGATTTGGCAGGCTCTAGCTATAATTTTGCCTGTGAAAAGCGTTGGCGTCATGGGCGACGCAAGAACTCACGAATACGCGTGCATTTTAAGAGCTGTAACTAGTACAGATGGGATGACCGCTGATTTCTTTCATTTTAGCAAGGCTTTTCTAAGCGAAACAAGCAATAAAATAATAAATGAAATAGAAGGTGTTAATAGAGTTTTATTTGACATCACATCAAAACCTCCTGGAACTATTGAGTGGGAATAGATAACAAGCTCTAACATTATTATTTATCTTACGTCAGAATAATCCTTGAAATGGAAAACTAGATGCAAAATATTGAGGTCGCAAGCCCACCCAAGGTAAAACTTGAAAATCTTCGAAAATACTATCAGAACAGACAACTTGATGAAGCTGAAAAACTTGCAATATCATTAACTAGTGAGTTTCCTAAGCATCAGTTTGGCTGGCTAATATTGGGAGCATTATTTGCACAATCAGGAAGGGACTCTGAAGCTTTAAATGCTAACCAAATAGCAGTCTCTTTATCACCTAAAAATGCCAGAGCCTACAGCAACTTAGGTGTGAGCCTCAAAAAACTAGGAAGATTAGACGAGGCTAAAGTAAGTTTCTTGCAAGCAATAGATTTGAAACCTGACTATGCACAAGCATACAATAACCTAGGTAATACGTTTAGAGCATTGGGTAAATTTGAGCAGGCTAAAATAAGCTATAAGAAAGCTATAAAGTTAAAACCTGATTTTGCACAAGCACACAGTAACCTAGGTAATACGTTTAGAGCACTGGGTAAATTGGAGCAGGCTGAAATAAGCTATAAGAAAGCTATAAAGTTAAAACCTGCAAATGCCGAAGCTTACTACAACTTGGGAAATACTCTCAAACATTTAGGAAGATTAGGTGAAACTGAATCATGCTTACGGCAAGCGATAGTGTTGAAGCCTGAGTATTCTGAAGCACACAACAACTTGGGTGTCATGCTAAGCGAACTGGGCAGATCATTAGAGGCTGAAACAAGCTTTACTAAAGCAATAACGTTGAAACCTGACTTTGCTGAAGCCCATAACAACTTGGGGAATCTATTAAAAAGTGTGGGTAAATTAGATGAAGCTATTACCAGTTTTAAAAAAGCGACAGCGCTTAAACCTGAATATGCGGAAGCTAAACATATGTTATCAGCTCTACTCGGACAAACAACCGCAACTGCCCCTCCTGAATACGTTGAGAGTGTTTTCGATAATTATGCTACAAGGTTTGAGCGTAATTTAGTTGATAAACTGGAATATAAAATTCCTAAAGCTATTACACAGATGATTATAAAAGATAGTGGGTCCGATTCGTTGGGTTCAATAATGGATTTAGGGTGTGGCACTGGACTGCTTGGGATAGAAATTAAAAACTTTTGTGTGAATCTTGAGGGCGTAGATTTATCAAAAAACATGCTTGATAAAGCAAGGGAGAAAAATGTTTACGATAAACTAATCAAGCAAGATATCCTCACATATTTATCAACCCAAACTTTGAACTTTGATTACTTTATCTCAGCAGATGTCTTTATTTATGTTGGAGATTTATTTGATGTATTTCGACTAATAAAATCTCGAAATAACAAAAGTGGAAAGTTAGTTTTTTCTACAGAGCATAGAGACGGAGACAAATTTTTTCTTGAACAGTCAGGACGATATTCACATTCAAAAAACTATATCGATAATTTATGTAAAACATTTGGATACGAGGTACGTCATTTTGAAACTCAAAATCTCCGTAAGGAAAAAAACCAATTCATAAATGGTGGTTTATACATATTAGAGTTTTAAAATTGATGCTAGTCATAATAAAAACGGTAGCACTAGCTGCAGTTTAAAATCTCTAAAAGTGCTGGTATCGTGAGGGGGTAATAATGTGACAAAGTCTGTCAATTTTTATGACAGTCTCTCGTTAAGTGACAATAACTTAATATTCAAGTATAGTTGAGCTTAATAAGGATTTAACAAAGGGTTAAAGCAATAGTTCTGTTAATATCAAAAAGCTCAAAAAGTGACCAACTCGTGACATACTTTTTACAAGCAATTGTTTTTATTAAACAAAATACGCATGGAACTATTAAGTGGGAATAATTTGTATCGAAACAATAATTAAAGCAAGCAATAAAAATTAGAGTCTTTTACATGTATTTGCCAAATCACTTTATAGAAAATGACAAAAAAGAAATAGAAAAGCTAATTAAACGATTTCCGTTGGCAATCTTGGTTTGCTATACGGATGGGGATTTCATAGCAAATCACGTTCCAATTATACAAGATAAAAATAACGAATACATCGGACACATAGCTAGGGCAAACTCTCTACATGAGTCGTTTGCAAGTGGGACAAAAGCAATAGCTATATTTAGAGCAGAGGATTCCTACATATCCCCCAATTGGTACCCCACTAAGCCAGAGACGCATCGACATGTCCCTACATGGAATTATCAAGTTGTACATCTTCACGGACACCTATCCTTCCATGAATCAAAAAAAGAAAAGCTCTCTACTGTCGGTAAATTAACTAAAACATATGAACTAGCCTTCTCAGGAGAAAAAGCATGGAAAATGTCTGATGCCCCAAAAGATTTTATGGAGCAAATGCTAGAAAATATCGTTGCATTTAAACTCAAAGTTGAAAAGGTATCGGCAAAATCGAAGATCAGCCAGAATAGAGAGAAGGTAGATTATGAGTCGGTCCAAAGGGTTATGGAAGACTTAGATAAAACGTCGCTATCTAACGCCATGAAACGTTCAATTTAGAGTAGGAGTGATTATTGCCAAAATCTAATATTGAAGACGCCCAAACTCATTACAAACTAGGAATTGCATTTCAGACATTAGGCAAATTAAGGAAAGCAGTATCTAGTTACATTCAGGCATTAAAACTTAAGCCTGAATTTGCTGAAGCACATTGCAACTTGGGGACTGTTGTTGAATCGCTTGGAAAACTAAGAGAGGCTGAAGCTAGTTACAGATTGGCTATAAAATATAAACCTGATTTTGATGAAGCACATTGCAACTTGGGGACCCTTGTTAAATCGCTTGGAAAACTAAGAGAGGCTGAAGCTAGTTACAGATTGGCTATAAAATATAAACCTGACTTTGTCGAAGCACATTGCAACTTGGGTCTTATACTTCATGAAATAGATAATTTAGATGAAGCTGCAGCAAGCTACATGAAAGCTATAACATTAAAACCGGAACATATTAACGCACAGTATAATTTAGGGGTAACTCTTCACGCACTCGGCAGACTTGAGGAGGCAAAAGCACGCTACAAGAAAGCGATAGCATTAAAACCGGAATATTTTAAAGCACAGAATAATTTAGGGGTGACCCTTCATGCACTCGGCAGACTTGAGGAGGCAAAAGCGAGCTATAGGAAAGCGATAGCATTAAACCCCGGCTACTCTGCTGCCTATCGAAATCTTACACAATTAAAAACTTTTGAAAAAAAGGATGAAGAATATTCAAAAATGGAGAATTTATATTTGGATAAAACAATCTCAGATGAAGACCGCTGTGACATTAATTTTGCCTTAGCAAAGGCTTGTGAAGATATTGGAGACTTAGCACAATCGTTTCAACATTATCGCGAAGGTAATCTATTACGTAAAAAACTTTTGAAGTATGATATCACCATGGATATTCAGTTTTTCAACCGACTTAAATCCAACTATGCTCAATTAGAAAAAAACTCATTAAAAATTGCAAAGAATGTAAACAAGTTAATACCAATTTTTATTGTTGGCATGCCCCGTTCTGGAACAACTTTAGTTGAACAAATTATTTCATCACACTCTCAAATTACAGGTGCAGGAGAACTACCTTTTGTTGCTAGATTTGGCCATCTTATTGCCACGAGTTTATATGAAGCGAATACAAATAATTTACTTGATTTTAGAGAAAAATACTTGTTTCAATTACAAAAACTCTCTAATAAAAACCCGTTTGTTACCGACAAGATGCCTCAAAACTTTCGTTTCCTGGGTTTACTCGCTGCGGCGTTCCCTGAAGCTAAAATAGTGCATGTTAAAAGAGATCCCGCAGCGCTATGTTGGGCAAATTACAAACAATATTTTGCAACAAAATCCTTGGGTTATTCCTACTCTATAAATGACATTACTAAATATTACTCATTGTATAAAAACCTTATGGAATTTTGGGAGGAGAAACTTGATAATAAAATTTATCATCTTGACTATGAATTGCTGACAGCCAGCCAAGAAAGTGAGACAAAAAAACTAATTAAGCATCTGAATTTAAAATGGGAAAAAGAGTGTTTATCACCTCAAAATAATAAGAGGGCTGTAACCACAGCATCTAATTCACAAATTAGGAAAAAAGTTTATCAAGGTAGTTCTGAAAAATGGAAAAAATTTAAACCTTTTCTTAAAAAGGCATTTGACTTCATTTAGTATTGAATTTTTAAAAACTATTATTCTCATTCTTTTATGTTTTTTACTCAGTTTTATTGCTCTTTTCCGGCAACAGATTTAGTTCTTAGTAGTTTAACGGAGAGAAAATGTATCTTTTAAATAAAGCAACAAGCAAGGTAATCAATGATTGGTTTACCATTTTGCACTTTTACTGCAGGTTAGAATTGGTTCCTCAGCTCGAATACAATTGTGAAAAGGAGAAATAGCCTTGTAAAACATACTTCCTATTACATAAAATAAAATCAGACTTATTATTAAACGTACATAAAATTTTTTTTCTTTAGAATCGATAACCGCTGTGTTAATCATAAATTAAACCTCATATTTGTCACATTTTTTGAAATTACCTTTTTAACAGTTTTATAACCTATTCAACAGCAATTTGATCTGATTAATTGCAGCAAATATACAATTTAAACATGAAAAATTGAGCGTCTAAATACATATTTTGAAAACTGCCGCTCTTTTCTTCTCTGAAATTAATTTTTTTCATTATAAAAGGCTAAAAATTTGGAAAAGTCGATCAAAAAATATAAAGATATTGTGGTATATTAATTTAAAAGCTTTAAAATTTTAAATTTATTAAAAAATATCAGATAAACTCAACAAGTTTTCAAATAATCAGCCTTGATGATAAAGAAAATCTATAAAATATGCTCAAAAGATGAGTGGATCGAAGCGAAAAAGCTGACAGTTTTTTTGGGTTCTAAAATTGATAAAAGAGATGGCTACATACACTTTTCCTCCGCCAATCAAGTTCATGAAACAGCTAAGATTCATTTTAATGGGAAAGAAGGTTTAGTTTTGCTTGAAATAAAGACTGATAAATTGCGAATAAATTGGGAAAAAAGTAGAAATGATAATTTTTTTCCCCATCTTTATGGTGTTTTACCAATAACAGAAGTCACTAGAGAATACACTTTAGTCTTAGATGAAAATAACAATCATATTTTACCAAGTTGGTTAGATATCAACTAGAAGAGATAAGTTTGCTTATTGGGATAATAATTACGCAAGAAAAGAGACCGCTAGTGTAAGTTGTTACCAAAAATATCCACGTCAATCAATTGAAATGATAAATATATGTAACTTAAGAAAAAATGCTCACATAATTGGTTTTTGGTAGTGTCGTCTCCGGTTTGGTACAAGAACTTATAACCGATAACTTTTTCAACATAACTGCTTTGGATATTTTTAAAAACGTACTAAAAATGTTGAAAATTCAATACAATCTTTAAGCAAAGAATTTCAAAGCTGTTATCTTTTGCATGGCACAACCCGCTCCCATTACACCCCAAACGGTATCGAATAAAAATTCGTTACATGCCTTTTCCAATTAAAATAAAAATGTTAATCTGCTGTCAATTAACCAAATTTCGAGCAGGATTAAAATGAGCCTTGGAATTAACAATATAAATACTAGCATGCTTATTATATGGTTTATGATGGCTACACTCGCATCTATTCATTTCATTCTCATACCGATTTGGCTGTATTAAATTAAGGCCGCCTAGTAAATGTCAGATAAGTATATAAAGAGCGTTTTAACTTTTTGGTTTGACGAATGCGAACCAAAAGATTGGTTCAAGAAAAACGAAGATTTTGATAACACAATTAGAACTAAGTTTAATAATTTAATAGAGCAAGCATTGAACGGTTTATTGGATTTCTGGGCAACCAACCCTGAAAGTTCCCTAGCATTAATATTACTGTTAGATCAATTTACTAGAAATATATACAGAGAAGATAAAAAGTCATTCGCGGGCGACAACAAAGCACTGCAAATCAGTTCCCAATGTGTTCAAGAAAATTATCTAAGTCTTTTACCCCAAGGGTGGTGTCACTTTATGCTAATTCCAATGATGCATAGTGAAAATCTTAATATTCAAAATCAAGCTCTTACTTTATTTAAACAATATACCTCAAATCAAACCTATAACTTTGCATTGAAACATTAAAAAATTATTAAGAAATTTGGAAGATTCCCTCATAGAAACAAAATTTTAGGCAGACTATCTACAGAAGAAGAGTTGAATTTTCTTAATAAGTCCGGATCGTCTTTTTAAATGTCTAAAATACCCAATTTACTTTTTTTAGTTTTTATTTTTTTACTTTATTGGCTGAGCAGTTTCCACCAATTTCGCTAAAAAACTTGCACCTATAGGAGATAAGTCATCATTGAAATCATATTGCGGATTATGTAACGATGGACCCACGCCTTGACCTATAGCCAAGTAGGATCCTGGAATTTTCTCAATCATATAAGAAAAATCTTCTGAAGCCATTATGGGGTCAGCATTTGCATTGACGTTGTCATCCCCAACTATTTTAGCTGCTACACTTGCAGCAAAATCTGTCTCTTTTGGATGATTTATTGTAGGAGGGTAGCCGTATTGATAATCCAGCCTGACGTCTCCTTTAAAAACGATTGAATGACCCTTACAAACTTCCTCCAACCTTTTAACTACTATTTTTTGGGTTTCTTTTGTCAAGGTACGAACAGTTCCATTTATAAAAGCATTACTTGGAACAATATTATGTGTAGTTCCTGAGTGTATTTGCGTGATAGAAATAACCACAGGGTCTAATGCAGACAAATTTCTAGAGGAAATAGTTTGAATAGCTTGCGCTATTTGTACGGCAGTAATTAAGGGATCGATTGTATCCTCAGGGTTAGCACCGTGGCCCCCTATTCCTTCAATAAAAATTGAAAATTCATCTGCTGCGGCCATTGTCGGGCCTTTGCAGGTTTTAAAATAACCCAATGGCAAGCTAGGGTCATTATGAATTCCGTAAACCTGATTTATTGAAAATCTTTCAATTATACCCTCTTTACACATCACTTCTGCACCCCCTCCTCCTTCTTCTGCTGGTTGAAAAATTAACGCCACATTTCCTGAGAAATTTCGGGTTTCAGCTAGATATTTAGCAGCACCTAAAAGCATTGCAGTATGCCCATCATGCCCACATGCATGCATTGCACCAGGAACCTTTGACTTGTAAAGATGATTAACTGTCTCAGTTAAAGGCAAAGCATCCATATCTGCTCTCAACCCAATGGTTTTTCCTGGAGATTTGCCTTTTATAATTGCAACCACGCCACTCTCTGCTATTTTTGTATGTGTTTCGTCCACACCAAATTCCTTCAATTTTGAAACAACAAAATCTGCAGTCTTGTGGCATTCAAATCCTAGTTCAGGGTTTGAATGAATATGCTGTCTCCAATCTTGCATATCATTAAAAAAGTCTGCTATTCTGTTAATTATAGGCATTAACTATCTCCTTTATGTTTTCAATACTTTGACTCATAATATTTAAAAAATAAAGCCTGGGAAATTATAAAGAAATATAATTTGTTAACAGAAATTTAATGAAGAAAATAAAGCAATCTCCTACCGACCCAAAGTTTGTTCAAAATCCTTATAAATTCTATCAGCGAATCTTAGAATCTAATGAAGCGTGTTTTTGGGAAGATTATAAATTCAAAGCCTTTTTTGATTTTGAAACAATCAATAAAATTTTTAGAGATAAGAGGTTTGGAAGAGAGGTTCCAAGCACACTGTTTAAAACAACCCCCAAACATTTGAATGATTTTTATAGGATTGAGAAAAATTCAATGCTTGAATTAGAGGCTCCAAGACATACGCGATTGCGTTCTTTAGTACTTCGAGCTTTTACAACTAAAAATATTAAAAGTCTTGAGACTCAAATAGAAGAACTTTGTTTTAAACTTTTAAATAAAATGAACGCTAATGAAGTTGATTTAATAGAGGAATACGCTAAAAAAGTACCTGTAATTACTATAGCAAATTTATTGGGTGTTCCCGAAGAAATGTCAGACCAATTGGTAGACTGGTCAAATAAAATGGTTACTATGTATCAAGCAAGACTTTCTCCAAACCTAGAGAAGATTGCAAATAAGGCAGCAAAAGATTTCTTTAGGTATATCGAAAACTACGCATGCAAAAGAAAAACCACTCCAGAAAATGATTTAATCACTCATTTAATAAATGCCGAACAAGACGGTTTAAAACTCAATTTAGAAGAATTGGTTTCTACCTGCATATTACTCCTAAATGCAGGCCATGAAGCTACTGTACACACTATAGGAAATGGTATTAAGACCCTATTAGAACAAAATATTGATACTAAACATTTCCTAAAAAAACATACCCATTCAGTTGTTGAGGAAATTTTGAGGTATGATCCTCCTCTTCATATTTTTACTAGGTACGCATACGAAAATGTTAAAATTACTAATACCGTGATTAAAAAAGGGGAAAAAGTTGGTTTAATTATAGGAGCCTCTGGGTATGATAAAAAAAAATGGGACCAGCCAGATAAATTTATTCCTGATCGAAAAATTTTAAATAATAATTCCTTTGGTGCAGGAATACACTTTTGTATAGGGGCTCCATTGGCAAGGCTCGAGATAAATATAGCAATAAAATGTTTCTTTGAAGCATTTCAAAGAAGTAGGTTAAGTGAGAAACCTCAATACGCAGATATTTATCATTTTCATGGTCTTGACACACTAAAGGTTGACTTAAATCCAATATAAAATTTTATAGAAATATAACGATCAAAAAATATTCTTTAACGTAGAGAAATTTTTATATTAGACTTAGCCATGTCATTAAAGAATTTATTAATATTGCCATTTCTTTTCTCTTTAAACTTAGGTTTATTAGAGAACTTTATCTCTTTGAATGATCTGTTAAGAGAAAATAGAATTTATTATTATGAGAAAAACAGCAAACCTGTTTCTGGCCTTGTTAAAACTTTTTGGGCCAATGGCTATATTGAAAATAAAGGGGAATTAAAAGTTGGAAAGAAAGAAGGGAAATGGGAATATTTCCATCAAAATGGGAAGTTAAGGGCCTCAGGATCATACATAGATGGAGAAAAAACAGGTAGTTGGATTACTCATTACAGTAATGGAAATAGGCGATCATCAGAAAATTATGAGAAAGGTAAAAAAACGGGGATTTGGGAACTTAATTATAGGTCAGGAAAAATAAGAACTAAGGAAGAATACAAAAATGATAAACTTCAAGGGATTTGGCAGTTTTACTTAGAAACAGGCGAGTTAATTGAAAGTGGATTCCAAAAGGATGGTGTTCGAGACGGATTGTTAGAAATATTTGATAGGTCGGGAGAACTTGTAAAAAGGGAAACCTGGTCAATGGGTGCTTTGATGAGTACAGAGGAATATTAGTGGCATCCAAGTATAAAAGCACAGAAATTATAAACGGAATGAATGTTTTTGGCACCAGTTTTCAAATTTCAGTTTGGAAACAAATATCTATAATCCCAGCAGGCCAAACGGTTACCTACTCGGAGATAGCAAAATCAATTGGAAAATCAAAATCATTCCGAGCTGTAGCTAATGCCTGTGGTAAGAATCCTTTTCCTATCATAATTCCATGTCATAGGGTTGTTAGATCGGACGGAGGCTTAGGTGGTTATAGTGGTAATGGTGGGATAGAGACAAAAATAGCCCTTTTAGAAAGTGAAAAATTATCAAAAAAAGCTAAATGATCCATGGACAAGAGATCATTTAAAAATGCATTTATTCTTTCGATAGCACAGGCAATTCTTGGGTCACAAATGCCCATTTACATTATATTAGGTGGCCTGGTTGGACAGTCACTTTCTAAAAACATTTGCTTTTCTACATTACCAATCTCACTCTTAATCATCGGCTCCATGACTAGCGCTCCAATACTCTCCAAATTAATGCAAGATCACGGTAGAAGAATAGGTCTGACTCTTGGGAATATTGGTGGTCTAATAGGATCATTAATATCGCTTGTTGCTATTTACAATCAATCATTTAGTTTTTTTATGTTAGGTTCTTTCATTTGCGGCATTTATATGTCGTCTCAGGGTTTTTATAGATTCGCAGCAGCGGATACTTGTGAACAAAAATTCAAAGCAAGAGCTATCTCTTTTGTTCTTACAGGAGGGCTAATAGCCGCAGTATTGGGTCCAAGTATAGTAAAAATTTCTTTAACTATTGATAATCCAGTGCCATTTTTTTACCCTTATATGGCAATAGTTTTTCTCAACTTGATAGGCCCTGCTCTTTTTATGTTCTTAGACATCCCCAAAACGGAAGAACCAGAAAGCAGTGTAAACAAATTTGACATAGTCAACAATGAAACATCAAACAGATCTTTATTTCAAATGTTAGAAAATCCAATTATTGTAATTTCAATATTGTGTGCAATGGTAACCTATGGGCTCATGAATTTGGTGATGACTGCGACGCCCATGGCAATAGTAGGCTGTGGCTTTACTGCAGGAGATGCTGCAAGTGTTGTCTCTGCTCATGCTTTGGCTATGTATCTGCCCTCTTTTTTTACTGGAAGACTTATCGAAAAAATTGGAGAAAAAAAAGTAATATTGTTTGGCATGCTTCTACTTATACTCTCAGTAATTATAGCTTTGATTAATAACTCTCTTTCAAACTTCTACTTATCTTTAATTTTAGTTGGTTTAGGCTGGAACTTTGGATTTATAGGCTCTACAAGTCTGCTTACTAAACACCATTCTTTCGTAGAAAAAGGGAAAATTCAGGGGTTAAATGATTTTTGTATTTTTGGTTTTGTTGCGTTCGCGTCTTTAACCTCAGGCTTTTTAATGAATTGTAGCTCCAGCTCGCCAGAATTAGGCTGGCAACTTATAAACTTAGCAGCAACACCATTTATCGCTTTAGCTATATTTAGTGTTTTGTTTCTTTACTTACTGAATAGGCCATTCAAAGCCCAATAATTCATGTGTTAAAAAGATATGGCGTAAAATTTGCATTTAATTAAAGATTTGCCAATTAAGAAAGATGAATGATTTGATAGAAAAATTTAAAAGCATTCTTTGCACTTGCGTTTTTATTATTATCTCAAGTTTCTCATGTGCATTACCTGAAGATAAAGACAAAAATGAGGCTTGTGCTGAAGATAATATCGCTTCGCTATATCAATTAATTTATGGAAACTATCTTCCTTTTGAGCCTCCTATTGATGATGAAGGTAACGTTACTTTATCAGAGGAACAATTATTTGTTATGAAATCAAAACATTTTTTTAATCAAATTAAATCAAAAGAGCCGGTGAAGATTTCTCTAGCTACTTACGCATCTCTATCAGGCGAAGTTCCGGATGCACTAAACGATTTTGAAACAAAAATAAAAATTCTACTTCCTGATTGCCAAATGATATCGTTGTATAGAGGATCTCCAATTGAAAGACTAAACGCAGAATTTTCAGTAATTCAAGAAATAACTAAAATAGCATTAGATGCTAAGTTAGACAATTTTGTTTCTTTTGCTGCTAACAAATTACAGCCTAATAATTTAACTTTTAAAGAAATTTTAAAAATCTTAGAGAACGATTATGCTTTTGACCCTGAAGTTATTGGCAATCTAATGCCTAAACCGATGGCAGATAGGTATTTTCCAGGAAGAAATATTCCTGTTGCTAATTTGGCCGAGGCCGCAATTTTAACTTTCATATCCAGAGGCGGAATTGTTACCAACTACCCGGATGAAGTTTTCTTCATTACTCCAAGAAGCTTTTCAGGAGTATCAGAGAATTTTTCAGCAATTATGATCAGTGACAAGGGTCAAGTTGAAACTTTTGCCGCTCTAAACACAGATCTGATAGTCCAATTATTTACTCGTTATGGAATCAAAACAGAGGTTTTATCGCTAAAGGAGGTTTTTACTGACGAAAAAGGAAGCTGCAACCTGGACCCAGCTGGAAGATGGTTTCAGCTTATAGGAGGTCGAAAAATAAGAAATTGTCCTTTTTTTAGTTTATCATTGGAAATGCTTAAGAAGCGGAGTTATGTCAATATAATTGACTACATTGAGCAAAGCACAAATTTCAATAAACTTGATTTAATCATAAAGGAATTTGTTCTTAAAAATAGCGTTGATGGTTGATAATTTGAATTAGTTTAGTTTTCTTCACTTTACAAAGCGGCAATTTTTAGTTATTTGCCTCTTCAAAGAATAAATTTAAGAAGGAAAGTTTAATGTTGTTTAATCCACTCATACCTATTTGCTTTGGCATTTTTGGTTTATTTTGCTCTTATTTGGTTTACTTGCAGGTTAGAGGAGCTAACGAAGGTTCAGGCAAGGTTAAAGAAATTGGAGACGAAATTCATTTAGGAGCCATGGTATTCATGGCAGCAGAGTATAAAATTTTAAGCATTTTCTGTGCTATCTGCCTTGTAGCTCTCTACACATTTTTGGGATGGCAAACAGCTTTGGCTTTCTTCCTTGGCGCTCTTTGCTCAGGATCTGCTGGCTACATAGGAATGTATACTGCGACAAAGGCCAATGTGCGAACCGCAGTTGCTGCAAGTGAAAAAGGTGCTGGTGCGGCATTAAATGTTGCTTTTTTCGGCGGATCTATAATGGGATTAACCGTAGCTGCAATGGGGCTCCTTGGGATAGGAATTCTGTTCTATAATTTTGCTGGCGATATGGACAAAATACACGCTATTGAGGGATTTGCTATGGGTGCATCATCGGTTGCTCTTTTTTCAAGAGTAGGTGGAGGGATTTTTACCAAAAGTGCTGACGTAGGAGCAGACTTAGTAGGAAAGGTAGAAGCTGGAATTCCCGAAGACGACCCAAGAAACCCTGGGGTGATTGCAGACAACGTCGGTGATAATGTTGGTGATGTGGCAGGAATGGGTTCTGACATATTTGAGTCCTATTGTGGATCTATAATAGCCTCCATAATACTCGCTACAACAATGTCCGCAGCATCAGTTAATCTTTTAGGCGGAAATGTTGATTTACTCATTATGATGCCATTAATACTTGCGTCCGTTGGGTTGATATGCTCTATTCTCGGAATTTTGACCGTTAGAATTTTTTCAAATAGCAGTCCCGAAATGGCGCTTCGCTTTGGAACAATCGGATCAGCTGTTTTATTTATTGTTGCGGCATACCTTACAATTACAAGTTCTGGCGTCTCTTCTAATGTTTGGATAGCCGTTTTAGTAGGAGCAATAGGTGGAATTGTAGTTGGCCTTACTACGGAGTATTACACAGGGGGTGCACCTGTTAGAAAGATTGCTGAAGGCGGTGACACTGGCCCCGCGACCATTATGATTACAGGCTTAGCTGTAGGAATGCAGTCAGTAGCTATTCCTGTTTTGGCAATAGTTGTAATTATTTTCACTGCTAATGCCTTTGCGGGACTATATGGAGTAGGAATGGCGGCCGTTGGAATGTTAAGTACTGTGGGTATAACCATGGCTATAGACGCATATGGACCAGTGGCAGATAATGCTGGGGGAATAGCCGAAATGGCTGAAATGGGCAAAGAGACTAGAGAGATAACAGACTCTTTAGATGAAGTAGGAAATACTACGGCTGCCATCGGTAAAGGGTTTGCTATCAGTGCAGCAGCTCTCGCCGCCCTAGCACTTATCAGCGCATATATTGAAAAAATAAGTATGGATGATGAAAACTTTGTTTTAGCAATTAACGACCCTTTGGTGCTCGCCGGAATGTTTCTTGGAGGGATATTCCCATTTCTAGTTAGTTCAATGACCATGACGGCTGTTGGCGATGCAGCCTTTGATATGATTAAAGAAATTAGACGTCAATTTAAAGAGATCCCTGGTCTATTAGAGGGAAAGGCAAAACCGGATACCGCAAAGTGCGTAGACATAGCCACAAAAGCCGCTTTACGAAAAATGATTGCCCCCGGAGCCCTAGCAGTATTAGCTCCAGTGATTGTAGGTTTTTTACCCTTTCTAGGTCCAAAAGCCCTAGGAGGTATGTTAGGAGGCGCACTTATTTGCTGCGTAATGATGGCCTTAATGATGGCAAACGCAGGAGGAGCTTGGGACAATGCAAAAAAATATGTTGAAAAGGGAAACTTAGGAGGAAAAGGCTCTGAAGTCCATAAGGCAGCTGTTGTGGGTGATACTGTTGGCGATCCAATGAAAGATACGTCTGGACCATCAATGAACATTCTCATTAATGTTATGGCGATAGTTAGTTTAGTTATAGCACCGTTGCTAGTTTAATTAATTTTACTATGTTAAGGCTTTATCTAGTCAATAAAGCCTTAACGACTGATGATGCCTTAGAAAAGTCCATTCTTCCATTAAAGTTTTTCTTGAGTTCTGCCATTACCTTACCGATATCTCGAATGTTGTAATCTTCATTTGCATTTATAATTTTATTTATCTCTAAATGTGTTTCTTCTTCTGTCAGCTGGACAGGTAAAAAATCTTCGATTATTTTTATTTCTTCTCTTTCTCTCTCAGCTAGTTCAATACGACCACCTTCTTCATACTGAGTGATACTATGTTTTCGTTGTTTTACCATATTTGATAATATTACAACGATTTCTTGATCACTCACGCCTTCAGTATTTTCTTCCGATCGCACAGCTATATCTCTATCCTTAATAGCAGCATTAATTAGTCTCAAAGTAGATATTCTAGGCTTATCTTGTGCTTTTATTGCTTTTTTAAGATTTTCGTTTAATTCATTTCTCATATAATTTTTCCAAATTTTGCAATAGGTCAAAAATACTTAGATATATTAATACGACAGTTGCTTTAACAATTTAATCTTTTAATTGCAATGAAAAAGAATTAAATCTAATTTGATGACAAAACTCTTACTTTTGAGAGATTTAGTGAGCTTATGGGAAAATTTACCGGTATATTAATATTAGATGATGGTTCTGAATGGCCAGCTCATGGTTATGGATTTCAAGGTGCAAGAATTGGTGAACTTTGCTTCAATACTGCCATGACTGGTTATCAAGAGATTATCTCTGATCCCTCTTACGCTGAACAAATTATCGTCTTTACTTTTCCACATATTGGAAATACTGGAACCAATAATGAAGACAATGAAAGCGATTATCCTGTTGCTAAAGGAATTATAACCAGAACCATTCCTACCCAGCCCTCCAACTGGAGAAGTAAATATTCGCTAGAAAGCTGGCTAAAAAAACATAAAATTGTTGCTTTGTATGGTATAGACACTCGATCTATAACTAAAAGAATAAGAGAATTTGGAGCTTGTAACGCAATTATACACTACAAAAAGGATGGAGCCCATGACATCCCAGCCTTAAGAAAAAAGTTAAGCTTATGGCCTGGCATTATAAATAAAGATCTAACCAAAAAGGTTTCAATAAAAAAAACTACTTCAATTCCAGTGCAAAGAACTAATAAGAAATTGCTTCCCAAGGTAGCAGTACTTCATTTTGGCACAAAATCAAACATTTTAAGATGCTTAAACATGTTTGATTTAAAAGTAGACTTGTTACCAGCAACAACTACGTTTGAAGATTTACTAGATACAAAACCCAATAGAATTTAATCGAGATTTATTGTACTTCATTAATACACTATTACCCCCAATATCCTTCTCTTCAGACCTAGCTTTAGCTAAAATCTTACTCAAAGTTCTGATGTCCTCTATTGAGGTGTTTAAACCTTGTGCACCGGTGGGGGGCATTACATGTGCACTTTCTGCTAATAGAGCCACACGTTTCCCATAGAGTCTCTTTGCAAACTGTGTGATAATCGGATAAACTTGTTTTTCACCATTCAACTTTATGGTTCCTCTTACATTATAACTTTTTTCTTGAAGGATTTTATTAAACGCCGATTGATCCAAATCACAAATTTCTCTTATATTTTTTGTATAATTCATCCAAACGATAGTTGAATAATTACAGTTCACATTTCGTTTTAGTGGAATAATTGTGAATGGGCCACCGTTTTCCAATATCTCGGTAGTGGTGTTATTATGATTGAACTTGTGAGTAACTTCAAAGACTAAACCTAATTGATTATATGATGTGCTAAAAGACTTAATTTTTTCTCTTTCTCTTATTAAACTATTCCTACCATCGCATGCTATCAGTAACTTGCCATTATAATTGGAGCCTGACTCTGTTTTAACAGAAATAAAATCATCGTATCCATAATGGGAAACTATTTTAGCTCCAAAATTGCACTCGATATTCTTTTTAGTTTTCAGATACTTTGATAATATGTTTACTACCTCTTTATTGGGTATATTAAAGCCGAATTGACTAATTGAGATTTCTTTTGCATTGAATCGAGTTTTAGCTGGTTCACTGCTTTGACCATTACTGAAGTCAATTATCTCCATTGTTGATAAAGGTTGTGCAAACTTTTCTAATTGGGCCCATACTCCTATTTCTTTAAAGACTTCTATCGCTGGATTGAGAAATGCTGTTGTACGTCTATCGACCACTTGCTTTTTTGGGCTTTTTGACATTGGTTCGAAGCACTTGATAGAAAAGTCATTTTTTGCTAGTAAACTAGCTGTAATAAGTCCAGATATTCCCAAACCTGCAATTATAATTGAGTCATCCGCTTCGCTACATGCTTTTTTACTCATTTAAAGAACTCTCAATTAATTTGTAAAATTTTTCAAAAAGGTGTTTGCCATCGTGAGGACCTGGGCTTGCTTCAGGATGGTATTGAACTGAAAATAATTTTCGTTCTGGATAGTCAATACCACAATTTGATCCATCAAAAAGGGAAACGTGAGTTTCATTTATTGAACTCGGCAAT
>CACFNV010000032.1 GCA_902567635.1 uncultured Alphaproteobacteria bacterium | reverse complement strand
TCATATATCTCTCTGTCATCTTAGCAATCTTTTCGTCGAGGTCTGCTTGATCCTCAGTATATTCCGAGATAGTAGTACCTGCTTTTGTTGCACTTGTTGCTAAAATTCCGACCGAGCTGGTTACCTCTTTAATGTAAGCGTTAATCTTACTCAAAAAACTCTCTCCGTAATAGATTGTAGCTGTTTGAGCAGAACCGACGGAAGTAAGTCTCAATCCTGAAATATCTCCGGAAACTCCGGCATATTGTCTCATCCCACTATCTGTTGTATTTCCAACCAAAGAAGTTCCTCCAAGAGTAGCACTATTGCCGTCAGTCGCGTTTTCAACAAAATTGTATACTCCTCCTTTTGGAGAGAGAACTGTACTTGGACTAGTTACCTCAACAGAAGGATTGCTCGATTTAGCCAAAGAGTTAACCATAACATCAAATAGAACAGGTTCTCTGGCAAATGCTTTCTGAAAGTCAGATTCTAATAAACTCAACGAACCATCTCTTTCAGTCTTTATTCCTAGTTCTGAAATATATCTCGGGTTATCTTCAAACCCTGGCAAAGCGGTAGTGATTAAACTTCTAAGCTGGCGCTTTATTCCCGCTACAACGCTATCTCTAGCTAAAATACCTTTTTCAGCACCATTGATGCCGTTGTTAGTTAAATCTTCAATTGTTGAATTAACACTATTAAATATATCAACGAACTCTTTTACCTTGGTGTAAGCAGAGTTTGAATCTGTACTAGCTATGATGGATGCAGCTGTAGTTGTTGTCGAATTTAGCTTAAATTCATAACCATCGATCAAATCTGTTATTGTATTTGTCGATCTAGTAACGTTAACCCCATTTAAGTTTATGGTTGCATCAGTGGCAGCAACTACTTGCTTGCTAGAGTTACTCGAAGACGTATCAAATGCTGCAGCTAATCCGGTATCGCTAGCATCGTCTGTTACACGCAACCTTAAAGCGTTTTTTGCTCCTGTATCTGAGTTTATTATTAGTGAAAAAGTTCCATTTCCTTTATCTGTTACGGTAGCATTAACCCCACTAATTGCGGTTAAAGAAGCTGCAAGACCTGACAAAGTGTTATTTGACTCAGAAACCACGACCGATTGTGAAGCTTTTGCTGCATTGTCAGTAAATGTACTACCACTCCAAGAACCAAAATCAATATTTATTGTTCCTTTATTTATAGCACTATTTTTGCTTGAAAAACCTGTAAACTCTATTGTTTGGGACTTAGCTAATGAGGACACACTTACGGAGCCGTCAAATGCACCAGCTAAAGATTGGTCCACTACTCTTACTCCAATAGCCGCATTATCTGATGATATCTGATAAGCAGAGGAACCTTGAGCGGAGACTGCAAAATTTTTCATCTTACTAAGCTCAGCAGAAACTAAAGCATAGCCAGATATCGCTGCATTCTTTTGATCGATGTTTTCTTGGATTCTGGCAGATATTGGTGCAGTTTCTGCCTGAACAAGACTGTCCACGATCTGGGTAATGTTTAGCCCAGAGCCTTGCTTGTTTATTGCACTTAAATAATCGACAGCCATGTGAACGATATCCTTAACCTAGTTAGTTAGTTAAACGACAATCTAGAAATTTCTTTAGTTCTTCTCGCAAAATTTGTGCCATATTAAGCCTAATTCTATCAAAAACTTTGAAAAAATCCCAGTAAAATCAATGTTAATGCCTTTTTTGCTGAAATTGTGTTACACATCAACATTATCAAGGCTGACGCGATCACCTCTTGATACATTTTTTTTAACCTTAGAGCCTATGACTTTAGTTAAATATTTGGGATGTAACCCATAACCAGGGCGAATTCTTTTAACATGCTTGCTAGTAATAATTTCACCTTCATTTAAATCTTTGACAAAATAAAGTGATCTCCGAAATATTTTGTTTTCTGCTTCTAAATCAGAGCGTTTAAATATTGAGCTACCCAATGACGTAAATGCTGACTTACACTCATTTACAAACTTCTTCATTTCACCTGGTTCCATTGAAAATTCACTATCTACACCCCCATCAGATCGTGATAAAGTTAGGTGTTTTTCTATTAAAGTAACCCCTAAACCAGTTGCAACAATGCCTGCTAAGTTACCCAAGGTGTGATCTGATAAGCCCACTTGAACTTTAAATTCCTTTTGTAATAGCCCAATCAAACTCAAATTGGCTTGTTCTAAAGGAGTAGGATAACTACTAATGCAATGGAAGATTGCTATATGTTCGCAGCCATTCAAACGCGCAGTTTTTATTGCATTTGCAATTTCTTGCAAGCTAGCCATCCCCGTTGAAATCAACATCGGTTTACCCTTTTTGGCGACATATTTAATAAGCGGTAAATCGACTAATTCAAAAGAAGCTATCTTATAGGCGGGGGCCTTTAGATCCTCTAAAAGATCTACAGCGGTTTCATCAAAGGGGGTTGAAAAGAGAGTTATACCTATTTCTCGAGCATACTCAAACAAACGAGCATGCCATTCAAAAGGTGTAAAAGCCTCAGAATATAGATTGAAAAGAGACCTGCCACTCCATAACCCTTTTGATATCATAAAATCTTTTTTCTCTGATTTAATAGTCATGGTGTCAGGAGTATATGATTGTATCTTCACAGCATCCGCTCCGGATTCTTTTGCTGCTAATATTGTATCTAGTGCTCTCTCTAATGACCCATTATGATTTGCTGATATCTCAGCAATGATGTATGGAGGGCAGTTATCCGATAATTCTTTTCCATCTATGAAAATCGGCTCAACCATTTCCCCTCCTAATAAAAGATCTAAGAAAGCTTTTTGCCACAAAAATTAAGATTATATTTATTGAAATAAAAAAATACATGCTAGTCACTAATAAAAGTTTTCTCAGCTTAATAAAACCCAACATTCTTAATCCTTATAAGTCAGTCGTACTGGGATACCCTTCGATTGCAAAAAGGTTTTTGCTTCCATCGGTGTTTGTTCTGTAAAATGAAATATACTGGCGGCAGCTACTGCAGAAGCTCCACCATCTAAAATAGCGCTGCACATATGTTCATAGTTACCGGCCCCTCCAGAAGCAATTACTGGTACATTAACATTTTCGGTTATTTTTTTAATTAGATCAATATCATAGCCTTCCATGGTTCCATCTTTATCAATAGAAGTTATCAATATCTCACCAACTCCCCGATCTTGTAACTCTCTAGCTAGTGAAACAGGTTCAGACTTTGTCAATCTCGTTCCAGAGTGACTAAAACATACGTAATTTCCATTTACTAACTTTACATCTATACTTCCCACTATGCATTGAGTACCAAATTTTTTTGCTGCTTCATCTATTAAACTGGGATTCTCGTAGATTACAGAATTTAACGATATTTTATCTGCTCCAACTCTCAGCAACTTTCTAATTTGATCAAGACTCCTTATTCCTCCTCCGACTGAAAAAGGCACAAAACAATAATTGGAAAAATCATTTATTGAATCATAATCCAAATCATATAAGTCTTGGTTTGCCGAAATATCTAATAGAAAAAGCTCATCCACGTCTCTGGAGTTATAGACTTTTATAGCAGGTAATACCGTACCTACCCGTCTCCAGCTTTCAAAGGAAACTCCTTTGACTAATCCAAAGTTTTTCCATAACAATGTAGGAATAATTCTTACTTTCAACATTCTCAAAAATCTAAAAAATTTTTCAGCAATTGTAATCCTGCCTTAGAGCTTTTCTCAGGGTGAAATTGAGTGCCAAAAACGTTATTACTTTCTACAGATGCGACGATCTCCTGATCATAATTTACCACACTTGACACATGAATTGAATTTGCAGGTATAAAACCATAACTGTGAACATAAAAGAAATCATTTCCTGAAGGGATTTTAAAAAAAAGTGAGCTATTATTTTTTACGTAAGTATCATTCCAACCAACGTGAGGTATCCGTTCCCCACAACCTAAATCTCTTAAATGTTTCACTACTCCAGGAATTAAGTTAAGTCCTTGAGTAGTGCCTCCTTCTTCTCCGTGAGAAGCTAAAAGTTGCATGCCTAAGCAAATACCTAATATAGGTTTTTGTTTGACAATTACATGCTCTTCTATAGCGTCAATCCAACCATGATCTTTTAATTCAACCATCGCATCGTTAAAGCTACCAACACCAGGTAGAATTAACTTGTCCGCACTCTCTATAGACTTTGGCATTGAAACGATATCTGCATTAAAGCCAAGGAGGCCCACCGCTGTTTTAACTGAGCCTAAGTTTCCCATTCCATAGTCAATTAACTGAACTTTCATAAGTTTTCATAATTTACTTTGGTTAAATTTCCATTTTTGTCCTTAGTCAAATTCCCTTGATTATCTCTCACAAAAATTCTCTTATTTGTAAACTCGTCACATATTTCAATAAATTGATCTGTTGTGATTTCTAATGGGTCTAAAATTTTCTCTAATGATTTACCTAAATAACTCCATGGAAATTTACCATCCGATTTTTTTACAATATTAAGCGCGTCCTCACGGCTCAAACGACCTCTTCTAACGTGTAAACAAGCTATGTCAGTTGCTCTACCAAACCCAAACTTAAGGAACTTAAAGTAATCGTGAATTCCAGTCTGATAATTATCAAGGTTTTCGTAATTGACCATGGAACCCTCTACTGTTTTTTCATAAGATCTGAACCCATTAGCTTGAGCTACCAACGCATTAGTTAATCCATCCCAAGGCAAATAATAACCAAGGAAAAGACCAGTTACTTTGGTTTTAGAAAGCTCTTCGTCACTCGGATAAGTGTAAGGGATCAAATGTTTTTTTTCTATCCCTTCCTCTCCTAACATGTCTGAAACACGTAAACCTAAAAGGCCTCCAAATTCTTCGAGCCACCTTCTATTAAGTGTTTTATTTTTTGCAGCAGAGGCTGGCCCCCCATATTCATTTTGCGAATTTTCTCCCCAGATTATTAGAGGTACATTGTATTGAACAGCTGCTCTTACTGGAATTGTAAATATGCCGACGTGTTCGGGCCATGATATATCCCCTATGGTCTTTAGGCCTACTTTGTTTAATTTAGCCCTTATTGTTGGATTAGGAGACATTTCAATATAATCCACTCCTAATTTTTTAATATTCTCAATGTTTGCTCTACCAATATTTGATAAATCACAAGTTGTGGCAGTTACACATAGTGGATTCATTCCCAATTTCAAAAGACTAATTACTTGAAAAGTGCTATCTTTTCCTCCTGAAACTGGAACGATACAGTCCCAATTTTTTCCTTCCACATCTCTATAATTCTTGAGTATTTTTTCTAGTTCTAGCTTTCTTTGGGACCAATCAATTGATTGTCGATCATCATAAAATTTGCAGGCACTACAGACACCCTCCTCGTCAAAATACAAATCAGGTTTTGTATCCGGCATTACACATTTTTTGCAATAATTAAGCATTTATATAGAAACCTTTTCCAATAGAAACCAACTTATGTCATCTTGCGGAAAATTTTTATCCCGATGATAAGAAAATCCATAATCCAAAAGTTGCAGGTCTACATATTGATCCATCAATTCCCCACAAAAATCTCTCTTGAAAAGTTTATCTTCAAAGCCTCTGTAATCTATTGTTGTCGGAGTTCTATTATAATATTCACACAATAGAATATATTTAGCAGAAGCATTATACAAATTTTCATATACTTTTTTTAGATATGAAGGATTTATATGAATTAAAACACCCTTTATCAGAACTAAATCTACCTTATTAGGAGGAATGAAATCAATAATTGATTTCTTATGTACTTCTGCATCAGGTAAATTTTCTTTTAATTTTTTTGTTGCTTCGGTATTTATTTCAATGGCATGCAATTTCATATTTGGAAATAAAAGATTTAGTGCTTTGAGGTTCATGCCAATATTTGCACCAAATTCTAGGCAACTGGAGATATTGGTCACTTTTTTTAGAATCCCAGAAAAGAAGTTTAAATTGGAAGCTAAGAGCTCTTTTCCAGAATTTCTACCTATGTAATTGTCGCCAAATTTTCCAGCCCAGAATTCCTCCTGCTCTGTTTTAAAATTCATATTAAGTTCCTTTCTTCGAAATCACCATTTATCAAAGAGAACTTTAGTTCTGCTTCATTCCAATCTTCTTCATCATCTATATCTTGAACTCTGATCCTTGGGACAGTTATTGGTAAAGTCTTCCCATCAACAATTGGTTTTTTCGTCAACCAAGAGTTTGTTTTTCCAACTATAAATTGCCCAGCGTCGTGGTAGCAGTCTTTTAAATCCTGACTTCTCTTCATGAAATTATTTTTTTCCAACATTTGAATAGTATTCGTTTGATTTTCTAAAAATAAAGCTCTGTGTATTGGATATGGATATAATGCAACTGACATAGAGAAATCATATTCTCCAATAAATTTAATAGCTTTTTCAAGATCAGAAACTTTCATTAGAGGCGCAGTAGGATAAATCAATGTAACAAGTTCATAGAATTCATCTTTTGATTTAAAAAATTCTATTGCGTGGCGAATTACGTCAATAACACTTGTATAATCATCTGAAATATTTTTTGGTCTCAAAAAAGGAACTTCTGCTCCCAAAGACTTACTCAGTTCTGCTATCTTTTCGCAGTCAGTTGAAACTATTATTTTTTCGAAACAACCGCTATTCTGAGCTATATTAATAACCCAGGAAATCATTGGTTTATTATGGAACAATCTAATATTTTTCCCAATAATTCTTTTTGAACCGCCTCGAGCGGGAATGATTGCTACATTTTTCATTTTCTCTTAAGAATAATTGAATTTAAATTATAAAGCAATTTGTATACCAAAGATGCTCTAGACCTAACTTATGCCCAAAAATTTTCTGTCTGGAAGAACTGTGGTAATTATAACGATAGCTTGCTATTCTTTTAAAAGTTTAAAGTAATTTTAAATAGTTTTGGATAAAGCTAATTTTGAATTCAATTAGACTTTTCTATTTTGAGAGAATTTATGAACTCTATTAATGTAAGACCAGCTGAAGAAAATGACGCTAAAGATATTTTTACTTGGCATAATGATGAAGTTACAAGAAAAATGTCTCACTCAATGAATACAGTAGATTGGGACCCCCACTTGAAATGGTATATATCAGCATTAAGCAACCCAAATAGCTGTTTATTGATTTGTTATTTGACAAAAACTGAGGAAAAAGTTGGAATTGTAAGATTTACCGTCGAAAATAACTTGGCTTTAACATCAATAAATATAGCGCCAAATATGAGAGGCCAAGGTCTAGCAAAGCTTTGCTTAAGTAACTCCATCAGTTTTTTTAGAAGAAAATACATCAAAATAACCGAGTTGGAAGCAGAAATAAAATCTACTAATTGGGCTAGTCGACGAGCATTTGAAGATGTAGGATTTGTTTTGAACCATACGAAAGATGATGTAGGCTACTTTACACTCTATTTAAGCTAGTTAATAATATTAAATATGATATCACTTAAAGAGATAACCAACAGTGAAGATCACATCTCGGAAACTTATAGGCTTCTGAAACTAAGAACCTCATCTATCAGCCACAAAAAGGAACCTACTTTTGAGGAACATAAAAATTTTGTAATTAACCACCCCTACAGATTCTGGTTCCTGGTAAAGTCATCAAAAGAATATATAGGCTCAGTCTATCTTAAACATGATAATTCGATTGGACTCAATATTATTGATGGGTTTAGTAATTTAACTAAAGAAGTTTTACAAAAGGTAGTTAATTCTTTTGAACCGTTACCTCCTTCAAAATCGATGAGAAACAGTCATTTTATTGTTAATGTTGCCATTGAAAATATTTCGTTAGCAGAGTCACTTAAAGAGTTTGGGGGACTAGAAATACAGCGAACTTTCTTACTCCCGTAGTTCGTATTGAGCCTTAATATTATCTTGTTAACAAATTTTTCTATGAGTTATATTTTCTGCGATTTTTCTTAGAAAGGAGATACTAAGATAGTATCTATCATCTTTGGTAGATCTATCAAACCAAAAAATAGTCGTTTTTGCGCCAATATTTTGTCAGTTGGCAGTCAGTTATAGCTAACAAATAGACAGGTATAATTTTACCACTTAAAGTATTCTTAGATTAAGACGTTTATATTATTTAGAAGTGAAAGAATAGTAAAATGGCATGATTTGTGCAAGACTATTTTAGGAAACAAGGGTGTATATTGAATGAAAAAAATCTTATTTGTTAATCCCAGCTTACGTCTTTATTCTCCTACAAAGTTTCTTCCTGTAGGTATAGCATCAGTAATGTCTTATTTAAAATCATGTGAAATTGATTTCGATTTCCTTGATATTGACATTAATGATATGGAAGATAATTATGTGGAGGATTTTTTAGAAGATAATCGATACGATATTATTCTTTCCGGAAGCATAGTAACTCATTATAAATGGATGAAATGGTTTACTAAGAGAGCCAGAGATTTCAATAGAGATGCAACTATTATAATTGGTAATTCTGTTGCTGGAAGCATCCCAGAAATATTTCTCAAAAATTCTTCTGCAGATATTGCTGTTATGGGAGAGGGCGAAATAACTACTGCTGAAGTTGTTCAAAAGATATTAGGAGGTGACGAAAATTGGGGAAAAGTTGCAGGCATTGCTTACAAAAATAAAGACGGCAAAATTATTATTAATGAAAAGCGAAAAGGTTTGAAAAAACTTGATGATTTCCCAATGATAAACTGGGAAAGTTTTGACACCGAAAAATATTTTGAAAAATCATATGCTGGGGCGCACGCGATAGATGATAAAAAAGTTAGAGTTATGCCACTTGTCACTGCAAGAGGTTGTGCGTTTAGATGTACTTTTTGTCATTTCGTTTTCTGGAATGACCCCTACAGATATAGGAGCCCAGAAAATATTTTACTAGAGTTAAAAAGAAATCTGGTTGATTATAACTGTAATTACATTACTTTCTGGGACGATTTAAGCTTTGCATCATTGCCACAGGCGGAAAGATTTGCTGATGCCATACTGGCATCGGGTTTAAAATTTAACTGGAATGCCGCCGTTAGAGTTGATCTCTTCGGAAACCCAAAACATTCACGTGAAAGAAGAATATCTGTAGCAAAAAAGTTCAAAAATGCTGGATGTTTGGATTTAGGCTTTTCTTTAGAGTCAGCTAATAAAGAAATTCTGGAGATGATGAATAAAAGAATTGAAGCCGAGTATTTTCTTGAGCAGGTTCGTGTTCTAGAAGAAGTTGGAATCCACTGCTCCATAAGTGTTGTTTTTGGTTATCCCATAGAAACACCCAAAACTATCAAAGAAACCTTTGACATGTGTTTTGAAGCTAAAATTTATCCAAGCATGGGCTATCTGCTGCCTTTACCCGCTACAGGAATGTATGATTATGCGAAAGAAAATGGTTTTATTATAAATGAGGACGCTTATCTTGATTCCATTACCGAAAGGCAAGATCTTTGCGTTAATATGACTAAAATGTCGGACGTAGATGTTAAAGGATTTATAGCTGAAGGAGCAGCTGAACTTAATGCAAAACTTGGGATCGGTTTAGAAAATGATAAACTTATAAAAACTGGTGGCTACAATGAACATTCTAAGAAATCTAAGCTAAAAAAGTTAAAGAGAGAGAAAAATAGTCTTATTCTCAATTATAGCGAAGCAGAATTCGAATCAGGATTAGGAGTTGCAACTAACTCTTAGAGAAAAAATCCTTTAATTTATTGCAAACATATTGCAAGTCAATTTCATTTAAGGTCTGATGTAAAGGTAAACTGAGACAGTTTTTAAAATAGTTCTCTGCATTTCTAAACATACCATCAGAAAATCCTTGTCTTTTATAATAAGGTTGTAAGTGAACAGGAATATAATGGACCTGACATCCTATTTTATTTTCTTTAAGAAATCTGTAAAGTTCATCTCTGGAGAAATTTTTATCAGTTAACTCGATAGTGAAAAGATGGTAACTTGAAACGCAATTAGGCAAAATTTTCTGAAACTTAACGGGAAGTACAGCTAAATGTTTTTTATAGTATTTAGCTAGAACATTTCTTTTCTTTATAAATTGGTTTAGTCTTTCTATTTGACTGGAACCAAGTGCTGCCTGGAGTTCTGACATTCTAAAATTATATCCTAACTCAGATTGTTCATAGTACCATCCAGGTTTTTTATTTATTTCTAAAGACTTAGTAGGGTCAATTCCATGTGACCTTAAACTAAGCGCCTTTATTTGATCTTTTTCAGAATTCAATAGTACTGCTCCTCCTTCCCCAGTAGTTATCATCTTAACCGGATGAAAGCTAAAAACTGACGCCAAACTAAAGTTATTTTCTCCAATCATCTTATCTTTATAAGAAGCTCCTAAAGCGTGAGAAGCATCTTCAATTATTTTGAAATCATATTTTATGGAAAGATCATATAATTTCTTCATGTTACAAGGGCTACCTCCAAAATGAACAACTGTTAAAAAGTCAGGTAACCTCGAGTGAAATTCAGCCTTTTTTAACTTTTTTTCTAATAAAGTAGGACAAATATTGAGTGTCTCTGGAGAAATATCAACAAAATCAATCTTTGCTCCAAAAAGAAGGGCTGCATTACTTGTAGCAACAAAAGTAATAGGCGTTGTCCAAACTAAATCACCCTTTTTAATTCCATTGATCTCATATGCTAGCTGTAATGCGGATGTAGCACTATTTACAGAAACTGCATATTTGTTATTACAAAGCTTCCCAAGCTTTTGTTCAAATTGCTGGATTTTTGGTCCACGAGACAAGTAATCTGAATCAAGAACTTCAAGAATACTCTCCTTATCCTGTTCATTGATTGATTGCGTGGAATAAAACTCTAATGCTTTCTTATTTATACTCAATTTGGTCTAACCAATTTTTAAGATCTTCATTTGTTAGCCATAAAGCGTTCTTATCGCTGGTGTACACAAATCCCTCATTTACTTTTTTTCCTCCCTTAGTTCTTTTAGAGCAAGAGTCCCAACGATTAAGGGGTGACAAAATCTTAAAATAATTCTCAAACTCATATGTATGAGAAGATTCATCACTACTTATCAATTGCTCATGAAGTTTCTCACCTGGCCTCATCCCTACTTCCTTTATTTCACAGTTGGGACCAATTATTTTTGCAAGATCTGTGATCTTTACTGATGGTATTTTTTTTACAAAAATTTCTGAACCTACCATCTCTTTAAAGGCATATTCAACTGTCTTTACTGCCTCCGTTAGTGTAATAAGAAATCTCGTCATTCTAAGATCTGTAATCGGAAGTGTTCCTTGATCTCTTATCTCCTTAAAAAATGGAATTACAGAACCTCTTGAGCCTGCTACATTACCGTATCTTACTACTGAAAATCTAGTGCCATGTTCACCAGAATAGGAATTGGAAGCTGTAAAAAGCTTATCTGATGCTAATTTTGTTGCACCATAGAGATTTATTGGGCTAGACGCTTTATCTGTTGACAGCGCTACTACTTTTTTTACTTTCTGATCAATAGTCGCATCAATTACATTCATTGCACCCAGTACATTAGTCTTAACACATTCAAAGGGATCATACTCTGCTATAGGAACTATCTTTGTTGCTGCAGCATGAACAACATAATCTACGCCTGCAAGAGCTCTATACAATCTATCTTTATCTCTTACATCTCCGATAAAAAAACGTAATCTATTATCTTCAGGGTAAGATTTAGCCATTTCCCACTGCTTGATTTCGTCTCTAGAAAAAACAATCAATTTTTTTGGATTATAATTTGTTAGTAAAGTTTCAACAAACTTTTTCCCAAAAGAACCTGTTCCCCCAGTTATTAAAATATTGCTATTATCAAACATTTATTTATCCAACTTCTCTATATGTTAAAGCAAAATTTAAAATTAAGTCCATAAAATTAAATATTACCAAAATCTTAAACATTATGAATTGCAATATCCGTGCCCTTTTTTATTTAAACAATGACGGAAGTTAGTCGTAATAATTTTTAGGTTGAAAATTATCTAAGGAGAAAAAAATGGCTATAAATCAAGCATTAAAATCTTATAAACAAAGCGAGAATGATTACGTAAAGGGTATCAATAGCCCTCACGGAAGAATTACTATTTTATTTGATACTATAATTTCTAACCTAGAAAAATTAATTGATAATCATCCAAAAACCGATTTTATTAGCTTAGGAAAATGTTTAAACGGAATAACCATACTGTCAGCCTCTTTAAACCTGAAAGAGGGTGGAGAAATTGCACAAAATTTGGTAGAATTGTATGAGTATTGCCGTAAAAACATTAACAATTATTTAGAAGACAAGAAAATAGAAAAATTAGAGGAAGTGCATTCTATATTTTCTAAACTTTCTGAAGGATGGCAGGGTATATCTCCAGATAAGAAAAATATTTAATTGTTTTAATATTTGATATTTAAATTAATTATTATTATATTTTTTCTGTCTATAACTTATCAAATGTAAATTATACATTTGTAGATAAATGCAGATAGAAGGATATTAAACTGAGTAATTTCTGCCCTAATTGGATAATAAGCGTTGTAACAGCACAGTCGGCAATCGACTTTTTAACCGGTTCAAGTACACTGAAATCTATTGGTAATAAATACTCAAGAGGTCTTTCAGAACATTACGAGACTGTTAATTCACAATTTATTGAGTCAATTGCGGAAGAGAAATTAAGGATTTTGTCAGAAATTGAGGCTGCTGAAAACGCAGTAATAATTCTTAACGCCTTCGTTTTTAGACGATTTAAATTTCATCCGGATAATAGACCAAGACGTATGACTGGTTTATTTAGTTCTGAATTCACTGGAACCAAGACTCCTATTTCGGAACAAAAAGAATTATGCAAAGGATTTAAAGCGTTTATTTTTAGTATTAGATCTAATGTATACAATTACGCTCCGGCCGGATGGACAATCATCGAAGAACCCGAAGCCAGTTGGCTGGGTGAGTTAATTGCTGAACCATCCTCTATATTTGACAGTTTCTAAACTTCTTATAAAATAGTCGGGCAACAAAAGAAATTGTTCTTTGCTTTATAGAATTATAAATATTACCTTGCAGGTAGCTTTTTTTGGTACGGCTATAGGTGCCATAGTTTCTTTATTGTCAGTGGGTTTCGTTTATGGTGTAAAATTCATCTCTGGGTTCAGAGAATCTTATCACTCTTGCTTTTTTGAGTTAGGTTCACTGTGTTTCAGTTTAGCACCACTTTTTTTCTTATTAATTGCAGCTTCAATTATCATTGTAGTGAAGAGGACATTAAGTATAACTAGGTACCATGGGCCAGCTGATGTCATTTTAAGCGCGCATAGCCCTTCAGAGCAGCTCGACCCCAAGACTGGCTTTTTATCAACTTTTGCAGCTTTTGTTTCTGCTAGTGGAGGAGCATCAGTTGGGCAATATGGACCTTTAGTCCATCTCGGCGGAACTATAGGCAACATTTTAAATAGAATACTACCAGGATTGCTTTCAAAGGATGTCTTTATTGGATGCGGGGTAGCTGCCGCTATCTCAGCTGGATTTAATTCACCAATAGGGGGAATCATTTTTGCTCATGAAGCAATACTACGACATTTTTCATTTAGAGCCATCGCTCCTATCGCTGTAAGTAGTGTAACAAGCGCCACTTTAACCAATTATTTTTTTCCTTCCGCTATTTTGTTTCAAAATACCAATTCTGATATTTCAATGTTCCCCTCCGTAACTTTGTCTCTATTTCTGGGTCCCGTTTGCGCTATTATTGCCGTAATATTTATGAGAAGTCTGCTCAGTTTACAAAAAAACATGAATAAGATTTCTAAAAATGAGATAACAAGAATCTTTTTTGCTGCCCTAATTTGTGGTCTTATAGGCGGATTTATCCCAGAAGTTCTTGGACTTGGTGGAAGTACCATAGAAGGTATTCTAGCAAATTCTTATACTCTGCACTTCATAATTTTAATTCTATTACTTAAACTTATTGTAACTGTAGTGTGCTTAAGCTTGGGTTATTTTGGAGGCGTCTTTTCACCAGCTCTTGTGTTGGGTGCTGCTATCGGTGGAATTTTCACGTTTGGTGGTAATGTGTTTGGTCTAAATATGTTGGGTGACTCCCTTATTTTGGCTGGAATGGCTGCACTCTCTGCGTCAGTTATTGGCGCCCCTATAGCATCAATTGTAATTATTTTTGAGTTAACCCACTCATACGATTTAGCTTTTGTGTCAATTATATGCGTTGCTGGCTCTTGTCTAATCAGTTCCCTTATTTTTGGCCATTCATTCTTTGACAAACAATTACTAAATAGACATTTTAAAATCTCTAGGGGAAGAACGGAAATTTTGCTTTCCGAGAGACCAATTACCAATTTATTAGGAAAAAATAAGTTTTTATCTATCGAGTCTGGTGCTTCAAAAGAAGATTTCATGAAAGCTTTTGAAAACTGTGAGTTCACAGAAGCTTACATTGTTGACAACCAAAACCGACTAACTGGCAAAACCAAGGTAAATGACCTTTTAGGTAATGGGAAGAAAGCTGAAAATACTCCGTATCCTTTGGCAATAAACAGTTCATCAACGATATCTGAGGCTATAGTAAAAGCAAGTAACTTTGTAGGAGAAAGCATCCCGGTAATAGACAACGATAAAACTCTATTGGGTGTAGTTACTGAAGCCGATTTATTTTCTGAGTATCTTGAAATACAAGAAGCAATTTCTAAAATAGAAAAAGATTAAACCACAATAACTATGCAGATATGTCTACTGACTGTTGAAGAGTGGCGTCCGTGCTTGTAAATGCCTCAATTGCGTCGTTATTTACCTTAGCCAACGTATCTGTTTCGTCTATATCATTATTAGATCTTATTTCTATATCAGCTATTCTATTCTCCAACGCTCTCTCACTTGTCATTTCTTGCGGCCCAAAATTAGATAGCGCAGGCCTCAATTCTGCTCCACTGTTTATCATGTCGTTTATCGGAGGTCTAAGCTCAGCTGCTCCTCTAGAGGAAAACGCCTCATCAGGGTTGGTATCCATGGTTCTTGGCGTGACATCGATGATATCCTCTGCTAAGCCCACTTCTGGTACGGTACTTGCATTAGAAACAGCAGCACTTGTTACAGATCTGTTTTCAGCAGCTTTCTGAACAATAGGTGCTTGATTTGTAAGTATAGAATCAACCATGTTGACAACGTTATCATAAAGCAGGGGAAAGATCAATATCTTGATAGAAAATGAAAAATACATTAGCTGCCCTTCAATATAAAAAAACAGACCGGATAGAGAGTTACAACCCTAAGGATGCGAAATCGATACTTTTGAAATGTTTCGACGAGCTATTAAGCTCTATAAGGGTTTTTCAAGAGAACATAATTCCGACTAATGAAACTTTTAGAAAAAAGTCGACAAGCTTTTCTAGAGCGCTGACAATAATTTACACACTTCAAAGCAGTATTGACTTTGAAAAAGATTTGTCTCTCGCAAAAAGCTTATTTCAAATTTATGAATATGCACGTGTTGCCTTGATAGAGGAGTTTAAAACTTGTAAACTTACAAAGAGTGAAGTAGCTTATTCTGCTCTAATCGAGATAAGAGATACTTGGAAACAATTAAAATAGATAATATCTTATGGAAAAAAATTTTTTGCATGAATTCGAGATAACAGAAAATAAAATAAGAAAAGCCTTGGAAGAAAACAATTTCGTGCGGGTATCAAAATTATCGCACACTTTTGACGAACAAATTAAAAAATTGACTGCTCAATTTAAGGTTAAGCATGATATATCTCAAAAAGATATAACTTATTTAAAAGAACTTGGTGAAAAATTGGTCGCCATAGAAAAAGACACAATTAAACAGTTTAGAAAATTTTCTAGTGAGAACTCCACTAAAACTAAGATGCACAATGCATATAAAAACTATGGAAGTTAAAACCGTTCATCTTTAGAAATGCCATATTTTTTCATTTTTTCTATAAGTGTCGTTCTTCTAAGTTTTAAGATATCTGAGGCCTGACTGACCATCCCGTTGCTCTTTTCAAGAGCAGACTCTATCATAACTATCTCAATATCTCTCAGATGTCTTCTTAGGTCCATTTTGTCAAAATATGAAAACCAATCTTTATAGTGCTCAGGCTTAGGTACGGGAATAGTGTCTTCATCAGTTTCAACCTCTAAAACTCCTACCAATTCGTCTGAGGCTGCCCATAGTTCATCTTGCTCTTCTTCTGGGTCAGGAACTTTTAACCTCAGCAAATTTTGCTTAACATTTTCTCCTGATATATTCCTATCCTTGAATAAAACGGACGCTCTTTCAATTACATTCCTTAACTCTCTTACGTTTCCAGGCCAAGTATATGAAGAAAGAACCTTTAAAGCGTCTTCTCCAAAACTAATGTTGACCGCTTGTCCAGCAAATTTAATTTTCTCTAAAATACCCTGAATTAATATTGGGACATCTACAGTTCGAGCTGCTAGATTAGGAACTTCGATGGGAAAAACATTTATTCTATAAAAGAGATCTGCCCTGAATTCCCCTCTCTCAACCTTTTTATCCAAGTCCTGATGAGTAGCACAAACCAATCGAAAATCTACATCTATTTCCTTATTGGACCCAACCCTTTGAATTTTTCGTCCCTCTAAAACTCGTAAAAGCTTGGATTGAAGTGGTAAAGGCATATCGCCAATCTCATCAAGAAAAATAGTTCCCTTATCTGCTTGTTCAAATCTACCGGCTCTAGCCTTGTCTGCTCCAGTGAATGACCCTTTTTCATGACCAAACAATTCTGACTCAAGTAGTTCAGAAGGAATGGCGGCACAGTTAACAGATACGTTAGCTCCTTCTCTCCCCGACGCAATATGAAGAGCTTCTGCCACTAACTCCTTACCGGTGCCTGTTTCACCTTGGATTAGAACAGTCGTATTGGATGACGATACCATCTCTATCAACTTTTTCATTTCTTTTATGACAAGGGAATTCCCAAGAATGATATTTTCTATAGCCTGCATTAATATAATTACTTACTGTCAATAATTTAACGTACTCTAGCATATTTTTAAAATAATATAGTGAAAAAGTCAATTTTTTGAATAGATGTAAAAGAAGAAATTGAGGAATTATTTTTTTATTCATCATAAAAAATTCAATAAAATCAATATTTTAAAAAAAAAAATATAAAAATTATCTTTTGGCTTGTTTCTTGCCTTTACAAGTGGCGATCAAGGAGGTTGATTTATGGTAAAAGTAATTATTGAACAAAGCAAGCTTACATCTTCTCAAGAGCTAAAAGAAATTCTAATTGATAGATTAGCTGAGGTTATGTTCACAACAGATGATAATAATACGCTTACATCTTCTGAAATAAACTCTTCAGA
>CACFNV010000031.1 GCA_902567635.1 uncultured Alphaproteobacteria bacterium | reverse complement strand
CAAGAAAAAGTAGAAAAAGGTGAAATCAAAGTAGAAGCAATCGGTGAAGCTGTTAAAGTTGAAATAAATGATGAGAATGTGCAAGGTAAGGATTTGCCAAAATTAATTCAGGAAACACTGGAAGCTATAGAAGAAGCTAAGAGTAAAACGGGTCAAATGGACCAGGAAGTTTTATTTGGAGGCATAGAGAGCAAATTAAAGGAGCTTGCATCTCTTGCTCAAAATCAGGCTTCAGGAGAGAATAAAGGATCAGAGAAGGCTCAAGGCGAGGGTAAAGATAATGAAGATAAAAATGCTAAGGAACAAGCTGCTGATGATGCTGCAAATCAATTAGAAGTCGCTTTAAAACAAGAAATAGATAAAGGACTTGTGAGTGTAGAAAGAAAAGATGGTAAGATATTTGTTACCGTTGGTTCAGGAGGGGCTTTTGGATCTGGTTCCGCTGATTTAACGCCTCAGGCAAGAAATATTATGTCAAAAATAGCGGATAAAGGGATTGGTGAAAAAGGTTCAATCACGGTTTCCGGTCATACTGACAATGTACCTCTTATGTTTGGTGGAAATTTTAGAGACAATTGGGATTTAGCTGCCGCAAGAGCATCAAGTGTTGTTCAAGAATTAGAAAAAGCAGGAAATATCAATACAGATAGGATGAAGGCAGTGAGTTTTGGAGAATCAAAACCTATTGACACAAATGATACGTCCGCAGGTAGAGAAAAAAATAGAAGAATAGAAATTGAAATAAATTTCTAAAGCATATTAAGTCAGCTTAGTCAGTAATATCAATTTAGAATAACTTTCCATTTTTAGTAGTTGGGTACAAACGTCTTGCAATTAGTTTTTGCTATAGTTAAAACGAGCTGAAAATTAAATAATGGATTATTAAGTGTCTACCAAACAATTCCCATTTGACTTCATGAAAAGAAATTATCTTCTTGCAAACAAAAACAGTTTTCAGGGATTCAAAAGTGGAAACTGGGATGCTTTTCCTGATTCTTATGAGAGTTTGATAGATAAAGAAGAGATTTGGCCTCGAATGCTCAGAAATGCACTTTCAATAGGATTTAATGATAATCTTATGGATATAAGCAACAAAAGATTTAAGGAAGGAAATAATGATCTCTGGAAGGATATGAAAAAAGGCGATTTTCCTGACCTTTTGGATGACACGAAATTACCTGAGGGAGTAGGGGAAAAAATAAAAATTAAAATGAGCTCCTTATTTGAAGCGACCGAGATATCATATGTTTTGGATAATTGTCTTGGAAAAACTGGAGCGCCGCAGGTAATAAATTTAAGCATAAATCACTTAGGCAAAAACAGAAAATTTAGTTATAATAACCACGACATAGATGATATATATCATTCATGGTTTATCTTAAACCAGCTTAGGCATTTGAAATCTCCAAAACCAGTTATTTGTGAGATTGGAGCTGGTTACGGTGGGTTGGCTACAAAAATAAAAAGAAATGTTCCAAACTCAAAAGTAATTATCTTTGACCTTCCTGAGGTTAATGTTGCTCAGAGTTATTACCTTTCCCAAGAGTTTAAGGAAAAAAAATTTTTGGGATATAGCGACTTTCTAGATAAGAAAGGGAACCTCTTAAAGGAGGAGTTTGACTTTCTAATTCTACCTGGGTGGACTATTAATGAAGTATTAGAAGACGATTCAGTAGATTCTTTCATAAATATTAGATCGATGATGGAAATGAGCTTAGAAGCAATAAGCTTCTATTTTGAAAACATACATAGAACCCTTAAAATTAATGGAATTTTTGCGTGCGTAAATAGATATTTAAAACCAGTAGGTACAAAAGAAAATTATGTGCACAATTTTTTTAAAAATTACCCCTTTGACAAAAATTGGTCACCTATATACTCATTTCCCTCAGAGTTACAACCTCATATTCATTTTCTTATTGCTAAAAGAGAGGAAAACCCTCCAATTTTTCCGTTTACGGAAATTTTAAAAACTATTCGCCCAAATCCGTTTCGCTTTTTAAAAAAAGTAAGTAAAAGTAAAAACTCTTTTTGATTTCTTTCTCAGAACATTATTGATAAATGCAAGAAGAATGATCAATAGAATATTGAGAATCTTTTTAAAAGATTAATTGAACTGCTGAGAAAGCTTTGGTACATTGCCACTCTTATTCTTTCTTATGGGTCGTTTGATTTCTTTTTTGTATGGCTTAACCAAACTATTGATAAAATTAACTTTTTCGTCAAGGGCTCGACAAGACTGCTGAGCTTCTAGGTCTGATCTAGCAGCTAATATCGCCCATACTTGCCGATCTTGAAACAGGCCATAGCTCCTTCTGAGGGTTACCTGGCCTTTTTTGAAATAAAAACCTAACAATATTACAGCAATTACAAGTAGGAAAATGTTTACGCTGAAAGTAATAAGATAAACACAAAGTATTGCTAATAAAGGCTCCCACATCTTTTGTTGGATTAACCAAACCGGTGGCATGATGACGGCGATATTACTGAAGGAAGTATCATACACATCTACAACTCGTTTTACGTCTCTTAAAGCTTCATAAATTTGATACTCATCCTTATGCCCTATATCTCTTTTTTCAAAAAGCTCTGCTATCATTTTGGACTCATCTGGTCTTGTAAATTCAAGTACTCCACCCAAAGGGCCTCGCGTGAAAATTTCAAAAAATTTACCATTTCGCCAAATAGTCAAAAGCCATTTGGAATCTTCTTCTTCATCGCTTGCAAGAAGATCCACTAGGTTGTCGACAGTGTCATGAAAACTTACGCCGTCTACGGCAACTATAACGTCCTCTTCTTTTAATCGAAGAGCTCTGGTTCTTGAAGATTGACCATGCTCTTTCAGCTTAAGAAAGCTTTTTACGACATCATCATTTATGTCAGCCTCATCTGAATGGGGGGAATTAGTTTCAATATCACTTTCCTCAGAAGATCCCTCAGGATTTTGGCTCATGTTTTCTATATTATCCTGCATTTTTTTAAATTTTATTAATTAGTTAGGTTACGGATATTTTATTAGACCATCTTTACTTTTAATTTTACTAAAGATCTCTTCATTCTTTTTGTAAAGGGACCTAATTTCCTTTGTTAATTGTGTTTGTGATTTAGAAATTTGTTCCATAGTGTCATTATCATTCAATAGTGAGTTCATATTCTGAAAAGAGTCCAATAACTGTTTCTGATAGACTGTTATTCCTTTGTTCAAATTATTTAAACGTTTCTCAAATGATTTAGCCAACTGTTCTGCAAATATATTTATTGCCTGCTCCGTACTTTTGGTCATATTAACTTGCAAATCCTTGTTTTGCTCGAGCACCTTATTTGCCATAGCATTGGTTGCAACAGCAATTTCTTTTCTTAATGAAGCTAATTCTTCAGCCAACTCTTTATTCTGTTTTTCAAGAGCTACTTGACTATCCATTGCAACAGACAATGCTTTAACATTATCCTTTAACTCATCTACATTTTCAGCAAATATGACCAAAGCTTCTCTATTTGTTGTAGTCATAACTCCTAAATCAGACATTGAACGAAAATATAATACTGAGGAAAAAATCATGGCGACAACAGCAGCAGCCATTGAACTACCAAAAATAATTGTAGTATATCGGTGTATTTGCTTCACTTGAGCCTCCAGTTTTTTATGTTCTCTTTTGACCTTATTATATTCGGAGGTAACATCTGTTGCTGCATCTGCAGCGTCCAGGGCAATTTTTATACTTTCTTCTATTGTGCTAAGATCAGAACTCATTCCCTTTACCTCCTAGGGGTTTCAACAGATTTTTTAAAATTTCGCTTCTGATAATAAGCACATTTCATGCCAGTTGTTGCCATGACTACCTGTGAAGGTATTTTATGTGACTTAAATCCAAATTTTCTACAACCCCAGCGTCTTTTTGGGTCGTGAGTAATAAATAAATTAATACATTGATTACAAGTTATCATTTTCTTTTTTTTGAGTAATTTATCCGTAGTTGGTCAGTAAGTCTTGCTATTGCATATCGAAAAACCGCTAAAAATAAAAAAAAACTAACTATCCAGATAATAATAGCTCTTATGGGTTGCCCAGAACTAAAAGCTTCTATCCCGTTAATAAAAGCCAAGAATCCAACCCCTCCAAAGCATGCAGAGCTTATATAATCCCCAAGTGACTCATGGCGTCTTCTAGGCATCTAAATTATCCTTTAAGATAGATCCATTCTCATTAAACCTTAGATCTTCAGGAATATCAATGATAGGCTCATCGATATCTTCCCCTTTGTCTATCCTATAAACATAGGCTAATGCTATGGCAACAGCAGAGTAAAGTTTTTCTGATATTTCTTCACCTATTTCGCTAGTAAAAAATAATGCCCTTGCCAGTAACGGACTTCTAAACCTTGTAATATTTTTGTCGTCACCCAATTCAATTATTCTTTTAGCAATTAGACCTTTGCCCATTGCAACAATCTTAGGTGCACCGGTTTGTCCAACCTGATATTTCAGAGCAATTGCAAAATGCGTCGGGTTAGTAATTATTGCTGTAGCTTCTCCAATGTTATCAAGTGCTTCTTGCTGTTTTGCAGCCTTGTGAGCGCTTTCCATTTGAAGTCTTCTTATTTTAGCTCTTACCTCAGGAGAACCCTCTGTTTGTTTGTATTCATCTTTTACTTCTTGTTTAGTCATTCTCAAAGATTTTATATGCTCATATCTTTGATAAAAATAATCAATTGCAGCTATTATCAAGAGTCCAACAAGTAAAGCTCCAATAAGAATGGGGAAGGCACTGTTTATATGTTTCAAACCATTCTCAAGACTGCCATCTGTAATACGTAGTATGCTGGGCATTTGGTAGTAGATTACTAATGTAGCTGACGAAAATAGAACTGTGACCTTTAAAAGTGCTTTCGCTAATTCAACCAAGCTCTTCATCGAGAACATTCTTTTGAAACCGCTCAAGATATTTATTCTATTTGTTTTGAAATTCATCGCTTTAGGAGCAAAGTTTATGCCTCCTACGGCAAATTGTGTGGCCAAAACAATAATAAGCATAGGTATTCCTACAAATAGGGAAATCTTTAATAAAAACCAGATGGACTGTTGACCTTTGGAGGACGGAAGGTCGTCTAACTTTTCATAGCTTGAGAAAACAAATAAATCTCCCCATTCATAGAGTATATTTTTAAAAGAAAATGAAAATCCATACAGCAATAAAAAGGCTGCAGCTATACCGGTAAATACGAACATTTCCTTAGATGAAAGAACTTTTCCATCTTCTTTGTGTTTGTCTATTTTCCGTTGGGAGGGTTCCTCGGTTTTTTCTTGACCATCCTGATTCTCTTCAGCCATCGTTTAAACCCATAATTGTTTGCATTAGGTGATCTAGAGATACATTTACCAGATCAGAAAACGCATGGCCCAAGTGACCTAAAGAAAAATATAAAACAATAAAAGCGCCCAAAATCGTGATTGGAAATACAAACGAAAATAGGTTTAGTTGTGGTGCTGACCGGGTAATTATACCGGCTGCAACATTAATTAGTAATACTACTATGATTACTGGTAGCATAATTATTGAAGCATTTAAAAACATAGAACCTGTGGCTTCCATCCCTCCTTGAATAAGTGCAGAGGGTAAAGTTAGCGTACCAATGGGGACAAAGTCATAACTTTCTATAATTATGCGTAATGATGCCAAATGACCGTCGGCAGAAATAAATACAGCTAGAAGAAAGAGCGCTAGTATCTGACTTACCACAGGAGTTTGTACGCCTGATACGGGGTCTACCTGAGCAGCGTAGCTTAGACCAGCACTTGTAGCTATTTTTTCGCCTGCCAGGGTAGCTGCGGAAAACATAATTGTAAGAATTAGTCCAGCGGTTGCTCCAATAGCTATTTCTTTAGCAATAACTACTATGCCAAATGCTGATGTCAAAACCGATACATCAACCTGAACTTCTTGTGTTGAAAAAACTATAACAGAAACTACCATAGCAATTAGAATTCTTATTCTAACCATAAAGAAAGCTGCGTTAAAAAGTGGAGCGGCAATTAAAAAAGCACTTAACCTTATGCTTGTAAGAAAGAAAGCTAACAAAAATTGAATAAGGTTTTGGAAGTCAAGACCTGGCAATATCTCATTTACGTTTTCTCCCATTACTAGGCTTGTCCAATAGAGGCAATTTGATCAAATATATATGCAAAATAATCTGTAAGTTCCGTCATCATAAAGTTTGCTAATAATGCTAGAGTTATGAGAACAAGGACTAGTTTGGGAACAAAGCTCAAAGTCATTTCATTAATTGAAGTAGCTGCTTGAATTATTCCAATTAATAGTCCTATGCTCAATGCTACGCCTAGGATTGGTCCAGCTGCTAAAATAATCTGCCAGAATGCATCTTCAAGATAATTGATATTTGTATCGAATTCCATATAACTCTCCTTAATCAGTTAGAGGCATAAGTTGCTACTAATGAACCAACTGTCATAGCCCATCCGTCAACAAGAACGAAAAGAAGCAATTTAAATGGGAGGGCAACGAGCATAGGGCTCAGCATCATCATACCTAGAGACATAAGTATAGATGCAATAACCATATCAATTACTAAAAATGGGAGAAATAAAAGAAAACCAATTTGGAAAGCTGTTTTTAACTCTGAGGTTATAAAAGCGGGAAGTATTACAGTAAGGGGTATTTGCGTATGATCTTCGTAACCCTTGTCTCCAATTAGATCTGTAAACATTCCTAAGTCGGTTTCTCTTGTATTTTTTACCAAAAACTCCTTCAAGGTATTGGACCCAGAGGCTAAAGCAGTTTTGGCCGGTATTTCTCCTTCCATGTAAGGATCAAGGGCTTTATTATTAATTTCAGTTAACGTAGGTGTCATAATAAAAAAGGTCAGAAATAGTGCTATTGCTATTAGAACCTGATTAGGCGGCGTTTGCTGGGTTCCCATTGCTTGTCTTAAAATTGACAAAACAATAATAATTCTAGTGAAAGATGTTGCTCCAAGTACTAATGAGGGTAGTAAAGTTAAACCAGTCATCAAAGCTAATATTTGCAATGACAATGAGTAAGTAGTTTCATTTTGCTCATTACTTTGAATTTTTAATGCTGGCAGCCCCTCAGCAAAAGAGGTAAACGCTTCCTGTGCATAACCGACATCAACCGGCAGAAATAGAACGCATAATAATAATAAATAAAAGATAGAGTTAGGTGGTTTCATTTTTTAAAGCCTAGCTGAGGGTTCATTTTTCTTGCGGTCGAAATAGCTTCAGATAATATGCTTGGTTTTTTATGATTTGATTTATCGAATGAGCTATTTTCTACTTTAATCCTATCGGCTTTTCTTACTTTTTGGGCTTTAGTACTTTCTATACTATAATTTTTGTCTATTTCGTGGGGGTATATCACTGGTGAACTACCTTTACTATAAAAGTATAGGTATTCCTTATTGTCCACTCTAAATAACCGAATGCGCTCACTTGGACTTAATCCAAATTCGTCAACTAAATTAATTCGTTTTCGATTATTAAATTTTCCTTGTAAATTAAACTTATTCTTCTTTATCAACTGTTGAAGAGTCACCAAAATCCCTAAAAATAAGAGAACAATAATAATTTGATTAAAATCTATATCCTTTAGTTGCATCTCTGCCTCCTTGCTTCAAAAGAAAGGCAAAAACCATGCCAAAAAAAATATAGTTTTAGGTCATTAAATAGGGAGTTTTCCAGTTTTTATCTGAGAAAGTGTCAAAAAAATGGCGTAAGACGCTTATTTTACACTCTCTATTCTCTTTTGAGGGTCCACAATTTCTGAAAATCTTATTCCAAATCTCTCGCCTACCATTACAACTTCACCTTTCGCAATCATAGTTCCGTTTATTAATATGTCTAAAGGGTCACCAGCTAATCTGTCGAGCTCAATGACTGAGCCTTCATTTAATCTAAGAAGCTCTCGTATTTTAAGTTCAGCGCTCCCAACTTGGACTGTAAGTTTAACATCAATATTTTCCAAAACCCGAAGATTATCTGCCGATGCAGAATTTAGATCTTCATTCTGACTGCTTGTCTGCTCTTCCGCTGCTTTATCTTCTGCTACTGTATTCTCTTCTTCTGCCATATTTTACCTCATCAATTTATTTGATAATTCTTTTTTTTAAGTTTACAGCCGCTTGCCCCGAAAGTTCTCCTAATTCACTTAAGAACACTAGTTGGTCCTCTATAAGTACCTCAATACCTTCTCCAACGTAAATAGGGAATGTATCTCCAGTCTTTGTTTGTAGCAAACGATTCATTTGTACTGTTGGTTCGCTCAGTCGGCAACTAACGCTTAATGGGACCTCCATTACTATCCTTTCGAGTTTTTCTTTCCATGTGAAATCATCATCGATTACTTCACTTTGCACCCGTGATCTTAACTGTGATGCGATCGGTTTTAGTGTTTGGAGAGGATATATTATATCAAAGGTAGCTGCATCTACTCCCGGTAACTGAACCACAAAAGAGCAAATCACTACCATGTCAGCATTATCAACAAATGAAGCAAACTGTGGATTTACTTCCCTGCTCTGCTCTAAAAGAGTTATTGGCATGAGATCATGCCAAGCTTTTTCAAGCATTCTGTTTAAACCCTCTGAAATAATTTCGATTAATCTTTCTTCAGTGCTGGTGAATTCACTTCGTTTTTCCTTGAAGCTTTCAATTTCGCCCCCGTAATAAGAATTAGTTAAAATGGATATAAAATTAGGATCCAAAACACAAAGCATATTTCCTCTTAATTCTTCAATTCTATTTGAAGTCAAACTCATAAAACTCTCAATTCCTGATGAGTATTCATCAAATGTCTTTACCTCGGGGGGGAAAGATGAAATTCTCGGTAAAATCCTTAGCATTGGTAGAAATACGCTTCTAGCTTGGCGTGCAAATCTTTCATTCACCAATCTGAGAGCGTAATAATCTCCCAATAAAGATAGCTCATCAGATCCAAATTTATAAGGTCGCACGTTAGCAGAATCGGCAAAGTCTAAAGAACCCCCATTAGGTTGGTCGTCGCCTTGAAGACCCTCAATAAGAGCGTCTACTTCGTCGCTTGATAATTTTCTCGATGAAACCACTTATAATCCTTGTTATTATCTTATTGTAGCATGAAGGACGTGAAGTGCACATGCTCAATGCCTCCAAAACCTTCTAATTCTTCTAATTTAGTGTTCAGCTCGGCAGCAATGGCTTTGGCAAGAGCATCTCTACCGGATTTTCCTTCTATGTCCTGCTCAGAGAACTCGCTCATAACCGCTAAAATTCCTGATCTAAGAGAAAGTTGATGATCTTCTACATTAGAAATAACATCGTCATCGTACTGAGTCGAAACCCCTATTCCTGCTTGAAGAAATTTTCTTGAACCTCTCAGGTTTGTAGTAAAGTTACCAGGAAATTCATAATAGGTTGTTATGAATTTCTCAACCTCAGGAGCTTCTTTTTTTGAAGGGCCGGCATTTGCAGCCTCTTCTGCTGCCTTAGCTTCTTCTGCTTCTTTCATTTTTCGTTCGATTATTTCTTCTATTTCTTCAGAAGGATTGGCTGGTTTACCTCCAAAAAGAAAATATCCTGTGCCTACTCCAACTCCTATGAGGGCTAAAGCTCCTACCACGAGCATTATAATCCTCATTAAACCACCTTTTTTTTGTTCTTCTTCTTTTTCTTCTTCTGCCATTTGCCTGTCCTCTAGATTAAGCTATAAGGTTAAGTCCTTCTTTTGTTGATGTGTGTTTATGGTTTTGTGACGATGTATTCAAAGTATCAACTTTTTCTTCTTTTTCACTATTAGTTTTTAATATAGATCTATGTTTTAAATTCTTTCCATTGTTGTTTCCAAACTGTTGGCTTGATGTAAGTAATGAGGAGAGCTTTAGTCCTGAAGCTTCCATCATTTGTGATAGCTTACTCTCTGACTCTCCCAGAAGAGCTGCTGCGCTGGCGCTCTCGGCAACAATATTGATCCTTGTTATGGAGTCTTGGACGTTTATTGTGATATTTAGCTTTCCTAAACTTTTTGGACTTAGGGAAATTTCCAGACTCTCGTCACCATTTATTATAGATTTCTCTATTTTTTCGATTAATCTATTACCCCATGTCTTGGATAACATATTCAACGTATCTAGTGCCTTATTATTATGTTCAGACTTAAAATTAAAATTTGATTGATTATTGTTCTGATTACTTGAATTATTGTTTTGTTCGACTTTTGGAAGATTAACATCATGAATCTTGCCATTGCTTTCAGAATTTAAGGTGTCCCTAACTTTTGTTTCTGTTTTGATTATTACTTCCTTAGAACTTTCAACCTTAGTGATAATTTTCTTTTTATTCAGATCAAGCGCTTGAGAGTTGTCTTCCATGAATTGATTTGCTCGGTAGACACGATCTTCTTTTAGTCCTTCTTTCCCTAATTGCTTACTATTTTTTGCGAACAAGCTTGAAACATTTTTGCTCGGTTTGCTCAGATTTTTATCCTCTCTTCCTATTAAATGTTCCTTTGTCTTCTGCCCATTTCCATTAACTATACCTTTATTGATCAAAGACTCGCCTTGATTGAAACTTTCTTTTCCCTTCGCTAATAACGAGCTTAATTCATTTGATCGATTTTCTTGAGAATTTATCTTCTTACTAGGTGTTGTCTCTTTGGCTATGATCTTTTTGTTAAAATACTGTCTAATCTGGTCAAGAAATAGTTTTTTATCATCATCTTGCATATTTACTTTTAGTTTTTGACTATTCAGAAGACCTTCAAGCTTTTGTAGCAGATCCATAAGTTTAGAGAAATCATCTTTAGACCCTTTTGCCTCTTCTGAGGTATCACTGAGGTTGAGACCCTTAATAGATGATAAAAGTAACTCTTTGATTTCAAGGACAATAGATGGTTCGATTTTAGTATCTAGGTTGGCAAGATTTCCTAAAATATCTGAAACATTTCTTTCAATTTCTGTTTCCTCAATATTTAGTTCTTTCTTATGGTTCTTTCCAGGTTTTAAATCTAAATTTGAATATACAGACTCGAACACGGGGTTGCCTTCTGGAGATTTTTCCCCAGGCGTCCCGGTTTCAATAAAATCTAATGATATAGATTTACTATTTTTAATAATTTCTGTCATATTCAATCATTTTTGGGTTTGACTGCAAATAAGGTGCCATCTGAAAAAGTTAACGAAGTTTATTTATTTTTGGTATCATTGCGTCCAGCTTATCTTCTAATTCATACTTTTCTTTTTTTCTTTTCTCCGATGCTTTTTGTTTAGCTTTTTTGACATTTTGGTGTTGCTGTGCAATCTTGCTTTCAATCTCTCTAAGTTCTTTGTTAAGAAATCTTTGCTTATTTTCTTTTAAAGATATTTCCTCTGAGAGCTTTTGAGAATACCAGGTTTCCGACTTTAAAAAAGAGGCAGACTTTAAGCCCAAAGAGGAGCTTTCTGTACCTTCTTGTAATTTTTTAAGTTGATTCAATAACTCAGAGTTATTATTTGACTCATTAGTCAGATGATTGGAAATCTGATGCTGTTTATTTAATTCCATTTTTTTCTTTAAAGATAATTTGTCAAAAATATTTTTTTTCGAAACCATTTTATTTTAACCTTTTAAAAGATTAAACAGTCGTGTTTTACTGTCTTGGAAATTTGACTTCGTTCCTTCTAATTGCTTTATGTGGTCTGTTAGGCTTGGCCATAATGAAACTGCTAAATCCAGATCAGGATCTTTCCCGGAAGTATACCCTCCCATTAAAATAAGATCTCGGTTTTCCATATATAGAGAAATGAGTTTTCTGAAAACTCGAGCGTATTCACTATGATTTTCATCTATAATCTCATTCATTACTCTACTCACTGAGGTTGAAATATCTATTGCTGGATAAATACCCAACTGAGATTGTTGTCTTGATAAAAGTATATGACCATCAAGAATGGCTCTTGCCGTATCTACCACTGGATCATTTTCATCGTCGCCGTCTGCTAGTACAGTATAAAACGCGGTAATCGACCCCTGTTCTCCAATGCCTGGCCCAGATCTCTCGATTAATTTTGGGATCATTGAAACAACAGATGGAGGGTAGCCCTTGGCGGTTGGTTGTTCTCCGAGAGCAAGGCCAATCTCTCGTCTTGCATGCGCTACACGGGTGAGGGAGTCCATGATTAGCAAAACATTTTTTCCTTTTGATCGAAAATATTCAGCTATAGCGGTTGCTCTATTAGCTCCTCTAATACGCAGCAATGGTGATCTATCAGCAGGAACCGCGACAACTGTTGTTCTCTTTTTGGCATCACTAGTGAGTATGTTTTTTACAAAACTGCCTACCTCTCGACCTCTTTCACCTATAAGTCCAACAACTATTACTTCAGCTTCGGTATATTTACACATCATCCCTAAAAGCACTGATTTCCCTACACCAGATCCTGCTATGATACCAACTCTTTGCCCTTTACCTATAGTTAACAAACTATTTATGGCTCTAACACCGACATCCAATGGGGTTTCAACTCCATTTCTTGCAAGTGGATTTAGGAATTTTCCATTAAGAGGCCAGGTTTCATCAATATTTTCGAGAGGTTTTCCATCATATGGGTTCCCCATGGCATCTATGACTCTTCCTAGCAGCGCGTCACCAACTTTCGCGTCATGACCATCGTCAATTAAAGATACTTTTGCTCCAGATTGAATTTTTGTATCGCTTTCAAACATTGATAAAATGTTGTTCCCTTTTTTGAAACCAATGATCTCAGCTGTTGCTTCGGTACCGTCTTCAGTGGCTACAGAGCAAATGGAGCCTAAATTCGCTGGGAATCCATCACATTCAAGAAAATGGCCGTCGTACTTTGATACTCTGCCAGAGACACTAAGCTTGTTACTTATAGTTACTCTTCTAATAGCATCACTTATATCTGAGAAAGCACTACTCATCCTTTTCCACTGACAAGTTTTGGTTATTGTCGTCATCTGTATCGGATGATATCATTGTCTCAGAGGAAATATTTGGCTCTGGCTCTGTTTTCTCATGACTATCTGTTTCTGAGCTAAAGGTTATTCTTTCAGAAATAATGTCTCCAATTTCTATACTTCCTATTTGAAGAATGGAGTCTCCTCTAAAAAGGTCTGAATTTTCTTTTATTTGTATTTCGTTATCAGAAAAATGTTCAAGGATACTTGATCCTATAAGTTTTGCGTCATGTGGGTTTAAATTTAAAATGACCTTTTTGGACGATTTATCTATGTCATCGATAAAGGCTAAAATTTTTTCTGTGAAGCTTTTGGGATGTTCATCTATTATCTGTCCTGCTCTTTCACAGGCAATATTGGTAATTGTAGTCAGAATAGAGTTCATCAAGTTTGTTTTATCTAAAACATCCTTGCCTTTGAGGCTTTCAATAACGCTATGTAATGTCTTAGAAGCTTCGGCTAAATTATTTCCAGCTGTCGCAATAGCCATCTTTTTCCCAATCTCAATACCTTCTTGTTTAGCAGAGATTAATGGATCAACTTCATTTACTCTAGTAGCTGTTTCATCGGTTTCAATAGGTTGATTAGCTTCTGTTAGGTTTTCAGATTTGCTTTCTAACGTGGTTGCCTCAATTTTATTTCCTTCCTCATGAAGGTTTGTTGTGTCTTGCGAAGAGTCTTGATGAATATTTTCTTCATTATACTCTTGGTTTTCTTTAGCTTTTGACACTTCTGATTCTTCAAGCTCTAAATTTTGATTTTCTGGAGCTTTTGTTGATTCTGGGATCTCAGTTACTGATATTTGACTTTCTTCAACCTTTTCATCTTGATTAATATTTGAATCAGGCTGAGGGTCGATTTTTTTTTCCTCTTTATCATCTTTAAGAGCTATTTCCAATAATGATTTAGGTTTGAAATCAATTAGGTTTCTTGTAGGGATGGATTCCTGTTTCTTATAGCCAGCACTATTGGAAACGTCAATTAACCTAGCAATCTCTGAATCTTTGAGTGGACTATTGTTTTTATCTGCTAATTCTTCCATGTAGGTTGCCTAAAAGTTTTAAACGTAATCATCTCCGCCTCTTCCAGCTAGTACGATCGTTCCTTCATCGGACATTCGCCTTGCAGCGTTAATAATTCTTTTTTGAGCTTCTTGAACCTCTGTTAATCTAACTGGACCAAGTGCCTCCATCTCATCTTGAATATTTGCTGCTGCTCTTTGGGACATACAAGCAAACAATTTATCTCTCAGAACTTCGTCTGCTCCCTTCATCGCGAGTACTAAATCTTCGGTTTCAACACTTCTAAGAATCATCTGGAGAGACTTATCATCAGATTTGATAAGGTTATCAAAAACAAACATTGCTTCTTGAATTTCAGACATAAGGTTTTTACTAAACTTTGCAATTTCCTTGAAAACGCGTTGCTCATCTTCACCCTTCATGAAATTCATTATCGATGCAGCTGCTTTTACCCCGCCAACTTGTGAGGCACGTAAGGAAGTGTTTGCAGCGAACTTCTTTTGCATTACCATTTCTAAATCTTTCAGTGCATCCGGTTGCACAGTTTGGATAGTAGCAATTCTTTTTACGATTTCTGGTTGCAGTTTTTCGTCTAGCATTGCTAAAACGTCAGACCCTTGAGCTGGATCCAAATATGAAACTATTAATGCAATTATCTGAGGATGTTCGTCTGAAATCAATTCGGCAATAGCTCTAGAGTCCATCCATTCTAAAATCTCTATAGCGTTAGAGCTTTCCGCTGGTGTTATTCTTCCTAATACTGATTGAGCTCTGTCAGATCCAAGAGCTTTGTTTAAAACATTCTGAATGTAGTTTCCCGCTCCTAACCCAAGGCTTGTTTGTTCTTTAATTATTGCTAAGAACTCATCTAGTACTTTGTTTACTGTATCTTGATCCAGACCCTCCACGGAATACATCGCGGTTCCAATGTGTTGCACCTCTTTTGGAGATAAGTTTTTTAAAATCTCAGAGGCTTCATCTTCGCCTAGAAGCATCATAAGTATTGCTGACTTTTGAGTGCCTGAAAGGTTTTCAAAAACTTTTCCTTTATCTTCTTTTTCTGTCTCTGCCATATCTAAATTCCAATTAAGTTACTTATAATATCCTTAATTTATTTTAATTCATATCCTTTTGAATCATGTTTTTAAATACATTTGATACCCTTCCAGATTCATCCTGAACAATCATGCGTATTACAGCTACTTTATCGTCATAGGTATTAGCCGTATCTAACATTTCGGCTGATATTGCTTGCTTCTTCGGTTTCAACTTCGCTTTGATATCTTCCAAGCTTTCACCTTCTTTTACCTCGATAGTATCCAGATCTATGTCATCGTCCATACCAGATATTACTTCTCCTGGCACTCCAGCACCTACCGGAACCAACATTCTACTCAATAGGGGCCTAATAACGCCTAACGCAACAATGGCTAGAATTGAAATAGTTATTAGCTGTTTAATTAGGTTCTTGATCAAGGGAATTTCATGCCATGTCATTTCAACTCCCTCGAGAGTTGAAACAAAAGGAGCACTGCTAACAGTAAGCTTATCTCCTCTTTCCGTATCAATGCCCACTGCACTAGTTATCAGTTGTCTTATTTCCTCAATTTTTTCTTCGGGTATAGGTTGTGAAACCTCTAAACCTGTATCTGGGTCTATTCCTTTCCCACTTCTGAGTAATACAGCGGCATTTATCTTCATTATTTTTGTAGAAGGAGCCATTGTTGTTGCCACTCTTTTACTTACCTCATAGTTTTTTATATCACTTGAGGATCTATTTCTGATTTGTGCTTCAGAGCCACCAGCAACAGGGCTTTGACTCAGTTCAGCCTCTGTTGGTGGAGTATTGGAAACGGCTCCAGGAATACCTTTGGCAGGTAGGTCAGTAGTTAAATCAAGTGTGCTTTGCTCACTTCTCAATGCAGTTCCATCAGGATCAACAATTTCTTCCGTGATTTCACTTTTTGTGAAATCGATATCAATATTCACTTGAGTGCTAACGTTGCCGGGTCCCACGATTGGGGTGACAAGGGATGTAATACGGCTTCTGTAGATGTTCTCCAATTTAATTCTATGTTCTAATTGAGAGTCATTTAACATGCTATTAGGATCATCTAGAGATTTTGACAATAACTGTCCATTTTGATCTATGACCGTAACATCCTCTTTTGTCATATTAGGTATTGATGATGATACCAGATGAATTATGGCATTAACTTGCCCGCTTGACATAGATCGCCCGTTCGGCAGTTGCACGAATACAGAAGCGGTAGGTGGAAGCTGATTCCTGACAAAAACTGATTTCTCAGGTAGTGCTAAATGTACTCTTGCTGAAAGAACACCTTCAATTTCTCTTATTGATTTTGCTAGCTCAATTTCTTGAGATTGCTTAAGTCTCATCATTTCTACCGATCTACTCGATCCCATCGGTAGGTCAGTCAAAGTTGAATATCCATCGGGAACGCTGCTAGGTAATCCTTGAGCCGCTAAGCTTATACGAGATTTATGATAATCTTCCACTGGAACCAATATTTCACCAGTGGTTGGATCCAATGTTACATCAACTCCCATATTTTTTAAAGCGTCTTGAACTTTAGATTTTTCTGCATCTGGAAGAGAGGCATATAAGGTTGTTCTTTCTGGCTGTTGTAGTAGAGAATATACAAATAACCCCAAAGCTAAAACCACTACCGCAATTACCGCGGGCATCGATCTTTGAACGCTTGGTTGACTAGCTATTTGTTGAACATTTGATAGGAACTGACCTGCTTGGGGTATTATGCCCGTGCCTGGCTGAGCTTGTTGTGTTCCTGTAAATTCTGTAGTGTCTGCCATAATCCTAAATTCCTAAATAATTTTTTATACCGGCATGCTCATAATATCTTTATAAGCAGATAATACCTTGTTCCTAGTATTGAGAGTTAATTGAAAGCCTAATGAAGACAGTTGTTGGTTCATCATAACTTTTGTTAAATCTGTTTCTAAACCCAGCTCAAAGTTTTTGGTCGTTTTAGCGGAAATATTTTGTGCATCAGCTACTGAGTCCAATGCTTTCTCTATTCTTGATCCAAAATCTGCCCCTTGATGTACATTCCCTAGTTTTTGATTTGCTTTTTCAATTATCAGATTATGAGAAGATAAAGCTTTATTTGTAATTGCTCCAATTTGAGACATGTTAAACTCCACTGACAAGGTTTCTTTGTTGTATGTTTGGTTCCAGCTGGTTAAAGCTAGGCGAATTAAGCGGATTATTATCTATAATAATATCCGTAGATAGTATCTGTTGCTCTGAGCACAATACCAAAGCTCTTTGGACAATATTCTCCAATTCTCTAACATTTCCTGGCCAATCATGACGGAGAAGTGTGCCTACAGCTGTTTCATCGAGCCAGGGTAAATGCTTTAGCTCATCGCAATGCCTATATAGTAATGCTGTCGTAAGAGGGATTATGTCATCATTTCGTGCCGCAAGGTTAGATGTTGCTAATGGAAACACATTCAACCGGTAATATAAGTCTTCTCTAAAGTTTCCATCTTTTATTTCGTGAGCCATATTCCTATTTGTTGTTGCAATAACCCTAACGTTAACAGGCACTTCTTTTTGAGATCCTATTGGTGTTACAGATTTTTCTTGTAAAACTCTTAATAGCTTTGACTGTAGACCTAAGGGCATCTCAGAGATTTCGTCCAAAAGTAAAGTGCCGCCATCAGCGGCACGAAAAATTCCTTTATTTGCATTTGAGGCACCCGTAAAAGCCCCTTTTTCATGTCCAAAAAGAATAGCTTCCAACATGTTTTCTGGTATCGCTGCGCAATTAATGCCTACAAATGGCTGGTCTTTCCTTGAAGATTGGTTATGAATAAATTTTGATAAGACCTCTTTACCTGTTCCAGTTGGTCCGTTTATGAATACCGTAACGTCGGTTTGGGCAACTCTTTTTGCCAATTTCACTAACTCCTTTGTTATAGGATCACCCGCAATAAACTGATTATTTTTTGTCACTATTGTGGCAATCAGGTGCATGCCATAATCTGAAGAAAAGG
>CACFNV010000030.1 GCA_902567635.1 uncultured Alphaproteobacteria bacterium | reverse complement strand
CTTTTAGAAAGCTGAAATTAGATGTTATACAGAGCTCTGAATAGGACAAAATTGCAAAACTATTTTACTTGTAGATAGCGGGTTATTTATTGAGTTCTAACTGGAAAATCATATAGTGGTTGAATTTTATGAAGTTTTTTGAACTTCTCACATTACTATAAAACCTGTCGTGGAGACGTCTCTTCTTCTTTTTATTTAAGAAGATATTGTAAAAGAAAGGGCTCTGTAACATAAATTATAGTGATATTCTTGAAAACAAAAATGATATTGTGTTTTTAGTTCATCTATCGGAAGAAAAACACACTTTTTCTCAACAAAAAAGGTGGCTGAAATTTCTCTTTAATATAAAAAAGGCAAATGAAACAATATATTTAATAATGTCACCTAAATATGATGGCTTGGATAATATTCGTTTCAAAAATATCACCAGATTAGGAAAAAAACTTAATATTGACTTGATAGCTTCTGCCACGCCACTAATGCATCATGGCTCTCGAAGAAAAATACTAGACATTCTATCTGCGATTAGGAGAAAATGTACAATAGATCAATTGGGATCTCATTCTTCTCTGAATAGCGAACAGAGATTAAGATCTCCTTTCGAACTTGAGAATATTTTTAAAGACCATGTTCATGCACTAAAAAATACTAATAGGGTGGGAGATTTATGCCAGTTCTCTCTGGCAGAACTCAATTATACTTATCCAAAAGAAGTAATAAAGGGAGAAAATCCTGACTCCATATTATCTGAACTCACCTTAAAAGGTCTGAACGAATATTACTCTGAAAATATACCGGAGACTGTACTGAAAAACGTGCATAAGGAGCTGAAATTAATAAAAAAACTCAATTACGCACCTTACTTCCTAACAGTTTATGACATTGTAATATTTGCAAAAAAAAAGGGGATCCTTTGTCAAGGGCGTGGGTCTGCTGCAAATTCCATAGTCTGTTTTTCTTTAGGTATAACCTCTGTAAGCCCAGAAATTGGGTCAATGGTATTTGAGCGTTTTATTTCGGAAGCACGAAATGAACCTCCTGATATTGATATAGATTTTGAACATGAACGACGTCAAGAAGTGATAAATGAGATTTATAAAAAATATGGAAGTAGAAGAGCTGCTCTGTGCGCCACTATAGTGCACTACAGAGGGAAAGGAGCAGTAAGAGACGTTGGTAAGGCCATGGGCTTAAATAATGAATTAATATCATCACTATCTGAGGAGATAATTGGATGGGATGGAAGCAAAATACCTAATTACAAAGACCCAAACCTAAAGTCTGATGATATTCATATCAGACTATTGGAAACATTAAATATAAGTAGAAATCTTATTGGATTTCCAAGGCATATGGGTCAGCATGTTGGTGGTTTCATAATAACTGAAGATTATCTTGATGAAATTACATCAATTGAAAATACTGCAATGGATGGGCGAACTGTAATAGCTTGGGATAAAAACGATATAGATTATTTAGGTATATTAAAAATAGATATCTTAGCCCTTGGTATGCTTACGTGTATACGCAAATCTTTCAACTTAATAAAAAAACACCATAACAGAAAGATTTCGCTGACTAAAATACCACATGGAGACAAAAATGTTTTTAAAATGCTGTCTAAGGCTGACACTATCGGCGTTTTTCAAGTTGAAAGCAGAGCACAGATGAACTTCCTTCCCAGGCTACAACCAAAATGTTTTTATGATCTGGTCATACAAGTTGCAATTGTCAGACCTGGACCAATCCAAGGAGACATGGTTCATCCCTATATAAAAAGAAGGAATGGTGAAGAGGATATTATATTTCCTTCCAAAGAATTAAAGAATATACTTGGTAAAACTCTTGGTGTTCCTTTGTTTCAGGAGCAAGCCATACAAATAGCTATGATAGCCGCAGGGTTCTCATTAGAAGATACAGATAAGCTCAGAAAATCTCTAGCTACATTTAAAAGGAATGGTAGCGTAGAAAAATTTCAGAAAAAATTTATCAACGGGATGATACAAAATGGTTATGAAAAACAATTTGCAGAAAGATGTTTCTCTCAAATATCAGGCTTTGGTGAGTATGGTTTTCCTGAAAGTCATGCTGCCAGCTTTGCTATATTAGTATATGCATCAGCTTGGATAAAAAATTATTATCCACATGTTTTTGCTTGCGCATTGTTGAACTCGCAACCAATGGGGTTTTATTCTCCCTCTCAAATAATTAGAGACGCAGAAAACCATGGGGTCAAAGTAAAAGATCCCTGCATAAATAGGAGTAGTTGGGATCACTCTATAGAGGATAGCGCTCTTTCAGGGTTTACCCTACGTTTAGGCTTTAGGCAAATCAAAGGATTATCAGTGAAAGATGTTGATGCAATAATTAGTCGAAGGGCAAATGGTTATCAAGATCCTCAAGATTTAATCTATAAAGTAAACTTAAAAACTGAAGTTATAAAACTGCTAATTAAAGGGAATTGTTTCCACTCTTTTGACAAAAATAGGCGCGCACTCCTATGGAACACTCAAAATACTGAAGTGAAAAAGCCTTTAGCTTTATTTAGCAATCACCCTGAAGAATACTATTTTCCTAAAAAAGAAGTAGCTCTTCCAAAAATGACGACTGGGGAAAACTTAATATTGGACTATCAATCACTAAAATTAAGTTTATCTACACATCCTATAAAACTACTAAGACCTTTTATCAAGAAAGATTTTATAAAAGAATATTGCAGATAAAGTAAATACAAAGCCTACTATCCACAATATACACTAACAATCTTTCTTTGGCTGCCAACAACAATGCTAAGTCTTTTTGGGTTGCTATTCTCAATTGATTCATTCTTATCGAGGAATATTATTCTTGTATTAGCGGGATATTCCATAGCCCCTAACGCGGTTTCTGGTTGACCTACCAAAAACCTCAAATTATTTGCAATGCACTGACCTTCTTCATTCAGCGCCACCTTGTTACCAATGGTTGGCCCTGTATAATTACCAGTAATATTGTTTCCATAAGGAGTAGGTTGATTAGTTTGACATGCTATTAAAAATGAAAAAACACACACTTTCAACAAAATTAAATATCTCAATTTTACACCCTCACTTTTTTATTAAGTTAATCATAATGACTTACGATTTTTTATCAAATTATCTACTACAGCAGGTTCAGCTAACGTAGAGATATCTCCTAAATTATTAAAATCATCCTCTGCTATCTTTCTTAAAATACGACGCATAATTTTACCCGATCTTGTTTTGGGCAAACCAGGTGCGATTTGTATAATGTCAGGTTTAGCAATAGGTCCAATTTCTTTTCTTACCCAATCTTGTAATTCTTTTTGGAGACCCTCTGAATCTTTTTCCCCCGACATTAGAGAAACATATGCATAAATACCCTGACCTTTAATTGGGTGAGGAAATCCAACGACAGCACTTTCATTAACCTTGACATGCGAAACTAAGGCGCTTTCAATTTCGGCCGTACCCATCCTATGACCTGAAACATTCAGCACATCGTCGACCCTTCCCGTAATCCAGTAATATCCGTCTTTATCTCTCCTGCAACCATCTCCCGTAAAATAGTAACCTTTAAAATCAGTAAAATACGTCTTTACGAATCTTTCATGATCACCGTAAACCGTTCTCATTTGCCCTGGCCAACTGTCCTTAATAGCAAGTACACCCTCACATTCTATATCTAATATTTCATTTCCTGTACTAGGATCTAGTACAACAGGCTTAATGCCAAAAAAAGGTAATGTAGCAGATCCAGGTTTAGTAGTAGTTGCGCCCGGCAAAGGGGTTATGAGAATCCCTCCTGTTTCAGTTTGCCACCAAGTATCAACAATTGGACACGCCTGCTTTCCAACCACTCTATTATACCATTCCCAGGCCTCAGGATTAATTGGTTCACCTACGGTCCCAAGGATTCTGAGCTCTGACAGATTACACTTGTTAACAAAGCTGTCCCCCAAACCCATTAATGCTCTAATTGCTGTTGGAGCAGTGTAAAATTGGTTGACTTTATGTTTTTCACACACTTGCCAAAATCGTGAAGCATCTGGATATGTAGGCACTCCCTCAAACATAAGAGTGGTTGCACCATTCGCTAAAGGCCCATAAACAATGTAACTATGACCAGTGACCCAACCTACGTCAGCCGTACACCAATAAATATCATTATCTTTATAATCAAACACATATTTGTGGGTCATTGATGCGTATAAAATATAACCAGCTGTTGAATGCAAAACCCCCTTAGGTTTTCCAGTTGAGCCAGATGTATAAAGAATAAATAATGGGTCTTCAGAGTTCATTGGCTCTGCTTCACAAATAGAGCTAGCTTTTTCCATAAGATCATTCAGCCAAAAATCTCTTCCCTCTTTAAAGGAGACATTACCCCCTGTTCTTCTTAAAACCAAAGTTGTTATATCTCCTGCAATCTCTAACGCTTCATCTACGTTTTTCTTAAGTGGAGTCTGTTTTCCTCCCCTAGGCGCTTCATCAGCCGTAATGATAGCAATTGCGCCACAATCTTTTATTCTGCTTGCCAGTGCCTCTGGAGAAAATCCAGCGAAAACAACAGAGTGTATTGCACCAATTCTTGCGCAAGCTAACATAGCGTATGCAGCTTCAGGTACCATTGGCATATATAAAATTACTCTATCGCCCTTACTTACATTCTTGTCCTTGAGGACATTTGCCAGCTTACAGACATTTGTATAAAGTTCATTATATGTGATATTCTTTGAGTTAGAAGGGTCATCGCCTTCCCATATAATTGCTATCTTTTCACCTTTATCCTTAAGGTGCCTATCTATGCAGTTTTCGGAAACATTTAAAACTCCGTCTTCAAACCACTTGATAGAAACTTGAGGGTAAGTATAAGAAACATTTTTTATCTTCTGAAACTTCTTAATCCATCTTAGATTTTTTGCTTGATCTGCCCAAAATTTCTCTGTGTCTTCCATAGATTGTGAGTAAAGCTTATTATACTTCTCGGTATCGACTAAAGCATCTTTGACAAAAGTTTTACTGGGCTGATATCCCTTAATATCACTCATTTATTTTACCCTTTTAAATTCAATCATTTGTTTCTTTATTAATATTTAAATTACCTTAGCAATTGATTGTGCCAAGCTTCCAATAATTTCATGTCGTAATCCAGCTATATTAATTCTACTGTCCGATACCATATATATACCATTTTCTTCTCTCAATGTTTCGACTTGGCTTTCCGTTAGTCCCAACTTTGAAAACATACCTCTGTGTCTTTCCACAAAGTTAAATCTATCAGAATTGGTTTCGCTGGCAAGAGACCGAGCGAGATTCTTCCTCAAACTTAACATATGTAAACGCATTTGCTCCAATTCTTCTCTCCACAATTTTTTCAAACTTTCATCTCTCAAAATCTGATTTACCACCGCTGCCCCATGATCAGGCGGAAATGAGAAAGTTAAACGATTAAATGATTTTAGATTATCCAAAGCGACTAATTTTTGGTTTTGGTTTTCTGACATTGCAATAGCCACACCAACTCTATCTCTATACACACCAAAATTTTTTGAGCAAGAAACCGCAACCATAGCCTCTGGCACTTCAGTCATCATTTTGCGAAGCCCTTCAGTATCTTCTGTTAATCCATCACCAAAACCTTGATAAGCAAGATCGATCAAAGGTAAAACTCCTTTTTCCTTGAAGATCTCACTCAAAACTCTCCACTGATCTAAGCTCAAATTAGCGCCGGTTGGGTTATGACAACAGCCATGCAAAATAACTACATCTTGATTCTGAACATCTTTCATATCCTCCTGCATTTTGTCAAAATCCACCTCACAAGTTTCTTCATCAAAGTAGGAGTACTTTTTTATATTTAGACCCAGATGTTTTAATATGGCACCATGATTTGGCCAAGTAGGATCTGAAATCCACACTGCGCCTGAAAACCCTGTTGATCTTAGCAATAACAGTAGCTGATGTATGGCTCCAGTCCCACCAGGTGTTTGCGCATACGCCAACCTTTTTTCTTCTATTTCATCATTTAAAACGAGGTAATTAATTTCTTTACAAAATTCCAAAGAACCTAACAATCCAACATAACTTTTTGATATTTGATTTTCTAAAAGAGATCTTTCACTTTCTTTAATGGCTTTCATAATTGGAGTTACTCCATTAGCATCTTTATAAACTCCTACACCTAAGTCTAACTTGTCAGACCTACTGTCTTCTGAATACAAAGCCATTAATTCCATAATTTTATCAGAAGGTTGGCTTTTCAATAATTCAAACATTTTTTTCTCCTCCAAAAAACTCAGAATTTCCCCAGGCCTCTCTACTGTGCTGCTCTACTCTTAAAACCTTGAAACCAGATTTTTTATAAAAAGGTAATGCATTAAAGTGATCGAGAGTATTTGTATTAACAGTTATATTCCTGATTTCTCCTCGGTCCACAATTATTTTGAAAGCTTTATTCATCATCAATTTTCCAAATCCTTTGCCAATCATTTCATCAAATAATCCAAAATAAGCAAGATCACAGACAAATGGCTCTCTGAAATCCAAAACAAAAAACCCTCTGGGTGCTCCGTCAAAGACAAATGAATACAAAATCACCGCTTTATTAGACAAGAATTTTTCTAATACCCTTTTCTCAGCTGCCAACCAATCGGTCCACTCATAATTTTTTCCCACGGCTCTATAAAGGTATAAAAAGTATGAGGTAGGGGGAGCTATACACTCTAAGAACAATAATTTTTCAAGTCTGCTATCAACTTGATAATAGTTAATCTCTTCTGTATCTATAGATAAATAAGAAACTTCATAGTTAAGAACCCCTGAAGTAATGGATTTACCCGTTCTCATTTCCAGATTCCATCAATCCCCACTCAGCCCAAGAGCCATCATAAAGAGCAAGCTTAGAACATCCAATTTCCTCAAGTGCAAGAAATAAAACTGCTGCAGTTACTCCGGAGCCACAGGAGGTAATAATTGGATTTTTTAATTCCAAATTCGCTTTTCTGAAAAGGGCTAAAAGTTCAGGCTTTTTCTTGAAAGTCATATCCTCGTTTAAAAGCGTTTCATACGGCACGTTTATCGAAGTATCAATTGATCCAGATCTTAATCCAGGCCTTGGCTCAGGGGCATTTCCCAAAAACCGTTCTTTTGACCTAGCATCTACAATTGAAAAATGCTCTAATTTTGTGGCCCGAAAAACATCCTCTTTATCAGCTATAATGCTTCTATCCTCATGTATTGTAAAATGCCGTTCACCTCGCTCAATTATTTCATTGGAAACCGGTCTATTTTCACTTTCCCACTTGGGTAAACCTCCATCTAGAACAACTACATCCTTCACTCCAAACATTCGGAACATCCACCAAACGCGGGGAGCAGATCTCATTCCTATGCCATCGTAAACGACAATTTTATGCCCATCTCCTATCCCCATTGACCTAACTGTAGAATTAAAAGCGGCGGCGCTTGGGGTCATGTGAGGCAAGTGGCTATTTTTATCTCTCACTTCATCAATATTTAAAAAACTTGCTCCCGGAATATGTTTAACCTGAAATTCTTTCTCTGCATTTCTTTTTTCAAACTCAAAATACCAACTGGCATCTACAATCCGAATATCAGGTGAGTCTAAATGACTGTAAAGCCATTCAGTTGATACAACATTTTTAAATTCATCATTCATTTCCTTATTACCCTATGAGTTGTTCTGCTTTGCTGAGATCAACTCCAACTAACTGGCTCACGCCTGGCTCCATCATAGTTACTCCATAAAGCCTATTCATTCTAGTTATTGTAATAATATTATGAGTAATAACAAGAAATCTAGTTTCAGTTTTTCCAACCATGTAGTCTAATATATCACAATATTTTAGTATATTTGCTTCATCCAAAGGTGCGTCAACTTCATCCATAAGACATACGGGACTAGGGTTAACCAAAAATACAGAGAAAATTAAAGCTACCGCCGTCAGCGTTTGTTCACCTCCTGATAAAAGAGAAAGTGTTGTTAATTTTTTCCCTGGCGGTTGACATAAAATTTCTAAACCTGCTTCTAAAGGGTCTTTGCTATCAACAAGTACTAATTCTCCTTTCCCACCTTCGAATAACTTTGAGAAAATTTCATTAAATGTTTTATTGACCTCTTCAAAAGCCTTTAACAGCTTTTGTCTTCCGTCCTTATTTAAATCTCTAACGGCCTTATTGAGTTTTTCTACTGCTTCCAATATGTCATTCTTTTCGGTAAGAATGGTTTCTAGTTCTTCTCTAATCTCTTGAGCATCTTGCTCGGCCCTTAAATTTACTGAGCCCAAAGCATCTCTTAGTCTCGTTTGTCTTTCTAGCCTGTTTTCTATCTCGTCAGTTGAGAACTTTATGTATTCTTTCTCTGAATATGTATTTACAAATTCTTCAACGCTTCCTTCAAAAACACTGTTAATTTCCATTTCATAATTTGAGTTTTTTTCTACCAAACTCTCCTTAATTGTCTTAATACGCATTTGTTCTTCTCTAACCAAACTCAAACTCTTTTGAAATTCCCTGTTTTGATCTTGATAACGCCTTATCTGACCCTCTGTGCTTGCTAATCTATCTTCTGCCTCTGTCTGTTCATTCTCTGCCAACTTTATTTTTTCTTGTACATTCTTTTCATTTTCTACCAATGTTTGCGGTAGTTCAGAGTTTTTCTGTATTTCTTCTTCCAGTTTGCTTTTTCTTTCACTTAATTCATTCTGTCTTTTTGAAGCAATTTCCAGTCTTTCCGTCCATTCTTGAACTGAGACTTTCAACTCATTTTTTCTATCAATTAGATACTTCTTGTCCGATGCTATCTTTTCGTAATTTGTTTTTTCGATCAAAATTATTTCTCTTTGTTTCTCAAATTCATTCAACCTAAGAACTAATGTTTTTTCGGTGTCAGCACTTTCAAGCTCTTGGCTTTCAATCTTCTGATTATTTTGATTTTCTGCGGGAAGTGCCAATAATCTTCTTGTCTCGGAGTTCAAGTTTTGTTCGAGTGATTTTATATTATCGGAAATTATTTTCTTTTTATTATCCTCCCTTCCTATCTCTCCAATTATTGTATCGATCTCTGTCTTTATCCTCGTTATAATTTCTTTGTCTTTAGCTAAACTGCCGGTTTCCTGCAGGCTTTTCTCTATTTTTAGTTTATTCCTTTCAAAATTAACAATACGCGAATTGGATCTTTTTATATCTTGTATGAGTTTCTCTATTTTATTCTGCGTATTAATTTTGAGCGCATTCTTTGAAATTTCTCCTGTCGAAAACTTTACAAACCCATCCCATCGCCATAGATCTCCTTTTTTTGTAACAAGATACTGACCAACGACTAATCTTTTCGAGAGGCTATTTCCTTGCTCAATGTCTTCTACTATACCAACATGATCTAAAAGATAGGTCAGTATTTTCTCACCCTTTACATACTTTGAAAGACACTCTAAGTTTTGGAAATGATTGCTGATCTGACTTTCAGACTTCTTTTCAATCATTTCACGCCAACCGGACGTTAAGTTATTTTCTCTTTTTGGGTAGTCTAATTCAGAAACAAATATCGCATCCAAACAAGGTTCATATCCCTCTTCAACTTTCAGGTCATCAATAATTGATGGACCATTTTCCTTTACACTAGTTAAGTTTTTTGAGACCTCCAACTCCGACGTGAGCATATTTTTATTTAAATTTTCTTTATTTAAATTTTCTAGTACCGAAGCAAGATTATTTTCTAAATCATCATTAACCTTTTCCTTTTTAGCTAAATTTTCCTGGATGCTCTCCAATTTTATTTTTAGTTCTTTCAGTTTTTCTTGATTTAGTTCCAAGTTTGAAAAAGCTTGTTGCTCGGCAGACTTGCTATTATTTAAATCTCTTTTAATTGACTCTATTGATTGTTTTAATTCTGCAATATAGGAAATGTTCTCTTCAATTCTTTCCTTTTTTAAGACTTTTTCAGCTCTTAATTGATCTAGTCTCTGTCTGCAATCCACGTAGTCTTTTTCCAATGATGAATATTGGTCTTCAAGGTTTTTCTGGTTCTTTATATCATCACTATCTAATTCACCCAATCCATCGATTCTCTTATCAATCTCTTCTAATTGTGATGATAGAGCTTTTACCTCTATTTCAGCGTCTTTAAGAAGTTGATTTTCTCTATCAAAATCAATGGCATTTTGGCTTTTAAGTTGCTTAAGCTCTTCCAATTGTAGCTCTGACAACCTAATTTTATTCGATATTGCTTGCTGCTCTAAAAGTAAGTTCTGGGTTTTTTTCGATCTTTCAGCAACATCATCTTTAGTTTCTGGTAATTTTGACTGAAGCTCTTCTATCTGTCTCTCTAGACCCAAAGTATCTTTTTCAAATTTAGATAATTTTTTTAGGTTTTCCCCCAATTGCACATCAGATTCATCCAATTTTCTGTTATTATCAAGATATTGTTTTAATAAGTAAATTCCTTTTAAATCTCGAATATCTTTAGAAAGTTTTGAATATCTTTCTGCGTCCCGTGCCTGCTTTTCTATCAATCTCAATTGGGTCTCCAGTTGAGAAATTATATCCTGTAATCTATCAAGGTTTCTTTTGGTAGCGTTTAATTTGAGTTCAGCCTCATGACGCCTATGATGCAAACCTGAAATTCCTGCTGCCTCTTCTAAAATACGCTTTCTGTCTTTCGGTTTCATATTCAGCAATTCCGCTATTTGCCCCTGCTTAATCAGACTGGAGGAGCTAGAACCCGTAGCTATATCTGCAAAAAGTGTCTGAACATCTCTTGCTCTTATTTCTTTTCCATTTAGTTTGTATGATGAGCCTATCTCTCTAGTTATTTTTCTTGAAATTTCTATTTCTGAATGACGATTAAATTCTCCTGGTGCCAACTTCTTGTTGTTGTCTATTTCTAAAACAACTTCTGCAAAATTTCGCTTAGGTCTAGTAGCAACTCCTGAAAATATTACATCATCCATACCTGAGGCTCTCATTGACGATGGCCTGCTTTCACCCATTAACCATTGGAATGCGTCTATAATGTTGGACTTTCCACAACCGTTTGGTCCAACTATGCCTGTCAAGCCCGGCAAAATATTCAACTCTGTAGGTTCTATGAAGCTTTTAAAGCCCAGTAGCCGAAGTTTTTTTATCTCCAAGAGCAAGTTCCCTTTTTATTTGAAAAATCTACAAGTCAACATTATAACAAATTCTATTAAACATTAGGTAATAACAAGATAAAGACATTTTTTATTAACTGATTCAACCAAAAATCGGTAACTAAAGAAATTTCAAGGATAAAAACATTATGGCTAGCTTATCGGTAATTGGTATCTCAGGATCATTAAGAAAAGAATCCTCAAACATTAAACTTCTTAATTGTGCAGATAACAAACTTAAGAAATTAAATAAAGAAATTAAATTTTCTTTGGGGGAGATAAATTTTCCACTTTATAGCGACGATATTGAAAAAACTCACGGATTGCCAGAGGCAGTTGAGAAGCTTGGGAAGGAAATTCGATACGCCTCTGCCGTTTTGATATCTACTCCAGAATATAACAAAGGAATTTCAGGATCTTTAAAAAATTGCTTAGATTGGCTATCCAGAGTTAAACCAAATCCGTTAAACAACAAAAATATTGCTATTCTCTCAGCCACAGACGGCCGATCAGGAGGAGAAAGAAGTCAATATATGCTTAGAAATTGTTTAACCCCGTTTGACTGTAAAGTAATCCAGTCACCAGAAGTTCTAATAGCAAACTCAAGCAAGGCGTTCTCAAATAATGGAGAGCTTTTGGATCAAAAATCAAATCAGTTATTAGATTCCTTACTGGAAAAACTTTATCAATCGATTTAAGGGCTGAATAGATATCTTTGTTATATTGCCAATATTGCTTTTCAGTGTTTAAACTTTTGTAGAGGAAGTAGAATGATACCTGAAAAAGAGATTGAAAAATATATTGGTAAAACAACAAAAATAGAGGATCAAATAGATTATGCTCGGGCCTCTGTAGCAAAAAATTTCTTTAATTTACCAGATTTAACTCTTAATGAAGGAACTCCCCTTCCTAAATACTGGCATTGGTTCTTTTGTTGGGAAACCGCTCCTAAAGAATTGTTAGGAAGAGATGGGCATATAAGACCAGGAAACAACATTATACCGAATAGCGGTTTTCCCAGACGCATGTGGGGTGGCGGTGATATCGTTTTTTTTAAACCTTTAAAAATTGGAATGCGTGTTTCACGAGAAATTACTTTGGAAAATATTAAATACAAAAATGGTAGCAGTGGAAAATTCAGCATAATTCAAATCAGAAACGACTATAAAAACAACGAAAATATTTTATTAAGCGAAAAGCAAAACTTAGTTTACTTGCCCAACCGAGAAAAGTTCACCAAATCGGAGACAAAAGAAATTTACGACCTTTCTTCGCTTGTAAAAGAAAAAGCTTTTACCTCCCAACAGCTATTTCAGTATTCAGCACTTACTATGAATAGCCATAGAATTCATTACGACCTAGATTACTGTAAAACAATTGAATTTTATCCAAACCTTGTTGTACACGGCCCCTTAATCGCCCAACAGCTAGTTGATATAGCTGACCAAAAACTTAACGGCAATCTCAAAAAGTTTGAGTTCAAGGCGTTAAATCCTATTTTTGTTGAAGACAAATTTAGTATGAATTTAATTAATAAAGATAATTATCTTGATTTATGGGTAAATGATAAATCAGGTAACATATCTATGAAGGCTAAGGCTACATAATTTGAGTAGCAAGAATATAAGACTTGGTATCTTCTTAATGATTTTTTCCACACTCATTTTTGCAACGCAAGACGGAGTTTCTAGGTTTTTAGCAGAAAAATATAATGTAATTACCACAATGATTATCCGTTTCTGGTTCTTAGCAGCTTGTATAATGGTTTGTTTTTTATTTTCACAAAAATCCAGAGAATTGCTTAAAACAGAACAACCAATTCTACAATTGACCAGAAGCACTATTTTAGTATTTGAGGTTTTTATTACAGTATATTCTTTTACAGTGGTTGGTCTTCTTACAACGTCAGCTATTTTCTCATGTTACCCACTATTGGCAGCGCTATTCTCAGTACTATTTCTAAAAGAGACACTCTCTACTAATAACCTGGTCGCAATTATTATGGGATTTTGTGGCATTCTAATTATTATTCAACCCGGATCCACAGTTTTTCAATCTTCATCAATTATTCCTTTAATAGGAGCTATTCTATTTGCTTTATACGGTGTTCTAACCAGAAAAGCCGGGCTTAAAGATAACAGCTATACAAGTTTTATTTGGACAGGATTGACAGGAGGTTTCTTGGTTACTTTTTTATTTCCTTTTTTTTGGAAACAGATAATTGGATTAGACATAGTCTGGATAGCAATTCTATCAGTACTGGGAATATTAGGTCACTTTTTATTAATTAAAGCTTTTGAAGTTGCCGAGGCTTCTGCAATTCAACCTTTTGCATTTTTTCATTTTGTTTTTGCCTCTATAATAGGAATAATTGTATTTTCAGAAAAACTTACATACTCAATCTTACTGGGGTCAATTATTGTGGTTGGTTCCGGAGTTTTTTATTATTCAAGAGAAAAAAGGTAAGTTTTTAGAATTGATGTCCAAAATATTTTTTTCCTAAATTTGGTTGTGATAATTCCTGGTTTATTTTCATTTTGTATGGCCAATAAGCTTCTAAAACTCTTTTTAAATAGTTTCTAGTTTCTCCATAAGGAATTAATTCAATCCAAATTAATGGATCTATTCCCTTTTTTCTTGGATCACCCATCTTTTCAATCCATTTTTTAAGCTTTCCTGGGCCAGCATTATAGGCTGCCAAGCTTAGAATTTTGCTCCCTTCAAATCTATTGAGTAAATATTTCAAATAATATGTACCTATTTGAACATTGTAATTTTCGTCAATTAAAAGATCACGTTTTACATATTTTATCTTTAGTTTTCTAGAAACCTCCTTTGCAGTTGCCGGCATGATCTGCATTAAGCCAAGGGCTCCTGTTCTTGATTTCGCAGCCCTAAAAAATTCACTCTCTTGCCTAATAACAGATAAAACCAAGGCTGGGTCTATTTTTTGTTTTAGAGGTAGGATATCATGCAATGGGAAAAGAGCTTCATAAATTGGATTTCTCAGCTCATTAGATTTTTTTGCTATAGTTAAAGCTCCTTTAGTGAATCCCAATTGAAGCAACTTATTGGAAAGATCCTTTCTTTCTTTTTCGTTAAGTAAAAAAGATCCCTCACCCGCAAAATAGTCTGCTAAAACACCTCGTTCCGCAAAAAATAAGCTTAGAGATACATCTATTAGTTCATTTTTTGCTGGCTTTATCTTATTATCATAGCTAGAAATCTCCAGAATTCCTTTATTTGGTTTTATTTTTGCTCTTTCCATTGATAGCTGCCCATAAAATGTGTAATCAAATTTAGCAGAAGATAAATAATATTTTTTAGAGTTAGTATTATCTCGCTGTATTTCATAAGCTCTACCTAGCCAATAACCTATCCTTGCTCTTGCTACGTCAAAAGAAATTATATTTTCATTGATGTTGAGCTCTCGTATTCGTTTGCATTTATTTTCCCACTCAATCAGTATTGAAAGAAAATTGTTGAAGTGCTTTATTGCTAACTTTGGGCTTTCGTTAAACTCTAAAGCAATAAAACCAGCCAACCATTCAAGATACAAGAAGTCACTAATGATATATGGCTTATCTGAATAATTATATTTTGTTTTTGCGATTTGATATGCTCTCTTACCATATCCACCTCGCAATGCGCGGAGGGCATATATTTGCTTAACATTTAGCCACCTTGGATCTTGTAGCTGATTGTAGTTTTTTAAAGAGAACTTTCTTATAATTTCCTGAGCTTTATCATATTGTCCAGATCTTCTTAAATAGGATACTCTTTCATATACGAGATGTTCATTGTTCAAAAAATCTTTTTTAAACTTAATATTAGAATTTTTATTACCTTTTCTTAACAAAAAGATCCGTTTCAAGAGATTCTGATTTTCTTTATCAACATAGCTTGAAAGTCTTTTTAATTCTTTGATATTATTCCGAGAAATAAAATATCTTAATCTTTGATATTTAAGGTTTTGGAATTCAGAATTATATTTTTTCAGGAGCAAATCAAATTCCTTTTTAGACAAATTTTGCCTAATAATCAGGTTATTTAGGATTTGATTATACCTTTTAGGGTTTTCTGTTATTTTTTTTGTGCTTATAAGTTGGATTGACCCTTGAGCAGTTCCAGGCAAGCAAAATTTTCTAAATAGTTCCTGAGATAATCTCTCCAGCTCAATACAGTTTTTATTTAGGCTAAAATAATTTAAAACTTTATGTTCGGGCACTTTATCGGTTAATGTTTTCTCCCCTTTCATACTTATTTCCCTAAGAAGTGGCCAATCTTTATTCTGTCTAATAAATATCAAATATTCTTCAAAACTTCCTTTTTCTTGACGTAATTTCAACCAAGTAATTAAATTCCTTAAGTTTTTATTCTTAGTCTTTTCTATTTCAATAAATGCCTCAGCCCACATATTTGCATCGGAATATTTTAATGCCTCTTTGAGGTATTCAATGTCTTTCCCCTTATGGTCTCTATATCGCTCTTGACTTTCTACAGGAGATAAAATGAAAATTAATATATAGAATGAAAACACTGTAAATATTTTCATTTTTGATTTTATATTCAATACTTTCCTCTATTTATCTTTAGCTGAAATAGAAATCTGCAATTAATTTAATTAAACTCCGGAACTGATATTGCGAATTTTTCTTTCATCTATATTATGTTATCACTAAACAATATCAAAAGGTTTTTTAGATGTTTAAAGGCTCAATACCTGCTTTAATAACTCCATTTAAGAATGGGGAAGTTGATTATGATTCCTTAGAAAAATTGGTTGAATGGCAAATTTCTGAGGGTAGTTCGGGCTTAGTTGCCGTAGGAACTACCGGCGAGTCTCCTACATTAAGCCATGATGAACACAAGTCTGTAATAAAATCGATCGTTAATACCGCTAGCAAGAGAATTCCGATAATAGCGGGTGCCGGATCAAATAACACCTCCGAATCTATAGAATTAATGGAGTTCGCAGAAAGTGTTGGAGCTGATGCTGCTTTAGTGGTTACTCCTTATTATAACAAACCAAACCAGTCAGGACTGTACCGCCATTACAAAATGTTACACGACAGCTCTTCTTTACCAATAATAATTTATAATATACCTGGAAGATCTATTATTGATATGACGCCTGAGACTATGGGGGAGTTAGCAGAATTACCAAGAATTATTGGAGTTAAGGATGCAACTGGCGATGTTTCAAGAGTTTCAGATACAAGAACTACCTGCGGGGATGACTTTGTTCAATTGTCAGGAGAAGATGCAAGCGCTTTGGGTTTCAATGCTCATGGGGGCATAGGATGTATTTCGGTTGTAGCAAATATCGCACCGAAAATATCGATGCTTTTTCAGGAATCAATGCTGAAAGGGGATTATGTTAAAGCTCTCACTTATCAGGACATGTTACTTCCCTTGCATCGAGCAGCTTTTGCGGAACCAAATCCAGCTCCAACAAAATATGCGTTAAGCCTTTTGGGTAGATGTGATAACGAAGTCAGATCTCCTCTTTGTGAAATATCACCTGAAACCCAAAAAAAGATACGTTTGGCATTAGTTCACGCGGGTTTGATTTCTTAAATGAAATGACAAGTAAGAAAATCCTTTCGAGAAAGTCACTAGCTGAAAATAGAAAAGCTCGTTTTAATTATGACATTGAAAGCAATATTGAGTGCGGTATCGTTCTTTATGGGTCTGAAGTAAAATCCTTAAGGTTAAACGGTGGTAATATTGCTGAAAGTTACGCAAATATTGAAGAAGAAGAACTTTGGCTGATAAATAGTTATATACCACTCTACACACAAGCAAAAAATTTTGGTCATGAGGAAAGGCGTAAACGCAAGCTACTCGTAAACAAAAAGGAACATAATAAAATTGCAGTCAATATTGGCAGAGAAAGAATGACCCTAGTTCCTCTCAAATTATATTTTAATGAGAAAGGAAAAGTAAAAGTCTTAGTGGGAATAGCTAAAGGAAAAAAAATTGTTGATAAAAGGGAGACAGAAAAGAGAAGAGATTGGCAAAGAGAAAAAGCACGCCTTTTGAAAAACGGATGATATTAAAGCGCCTCTTCCCGATAATATGTAAGAGTTATTTTTCTAAAAGGAATTAAGAATATAAGAGCTAGCAAGAACTTTAAAAAAAGATCTGCAAAAGCCATACTAATCCAAAAAGGAGCATCAGATCCGAAAATGCCTAATAATGGAATAGTATCGTTGGCCCAAGAGACATCATTATTTGGTTCAATGAAATTAAGTGAAGCTGAAAATGCAATATAAAAGAAAACGAAAGTATCAATAATTGACCCCAAAAAAGAAGATAATAATGGAGGAAACCACCAAACCATGTTTCTATATAGATTAAAGATTTTAATATCAGTCAAATGAGCTAGAAGAAAAGCAACTCCTGAGCCTATCGCAATTCTCAAAGTAACAAGAGGCCCAAACTCTCCCTGAATTTGAGAACCTAAAAAAGAGCAGAATACTCCCACTACAAAACCCCAAAAAATCACCTTTTGAGCGGCGTGAGGCCCCCTGAATTTATTTACCAAATCATTTACTAAAAAAGCTAATGGATATGTAAAGGCTCCATATGTCAAAAAAGACCCAAAATAAAATTGAACTAATACATTTGAGCTTACAACTACGAATGCCATGGCAATAATACCAAAAGCAGTCACCTTGTCATATTTCATAAAATTTTCCATTTCTCTTCTAGCTTGACCCAAACCATTTCTGTAAAATTTTCTTGGTTAAAACGCTCAAGTTCCTGAATTCCTGTTGGGGATGTAACATTTATCTCAGTTAAATAATCTCCAATCACATCTATTCCCACGAAAAAAAGGTTTTTGTCTTTTAGTGTGTTTCTAAGATTTAGACATATTTCAATATCTCTTTTTGTCAAAGTTGTTTTAGTTGGTTTTCCCCCAACATGCATATTTGATCTTATGTCATCTTGTGGTGGTATTCTA
>CACFNV010000029.1 GCA_902567635.1 uncultured Alphaproteobacteria bacterium | reverse complement strand
GTGTGGGATAGACGTGCATGTTAAGAACAATGAAGTAATTCACATTGAAGGTAATCGTGATCATCCTGTTAACAAAGGAGTTCTATGCGCAAAAGGCTCATCTGGAATATTCCAGCATAAAGCTGCATCTAGACTGCAAAAGCCCTTGTTAAGAGATGGAGAGAGAGGCGAAGGAAAATTTAAAGAAATTTCCTGGGAAAATGCTATAGAAATAGCTGTTAAATGGTTGAAACCAATAAGAAAAAATTCACCAGAAAAGCTTGTTTTTTTTACTGGAAGAGATCAATCTCAGTCCTTCACGGGTTGGTGGGCGCAACAATTTGGTACACCAAACTATGCCGCTCACGGAGGTTTCTGCTCTGTAAATATGGCTGCAGCAGGAATTTATACAATAGGTGGTTCATTTTGGGAATTTGGAACTCCGGATTGGGATCAAACAAAACTACTTGTACTTCTTGGAGTTGCTGAAGACCATGATAGTAATCCAATAAAAATTGGCCTTGGTAAGCTGAAAAATAGGGGCGGAAAGATTGTGGCTGTGAATCCAGTAAGAACTGGGTATAACGCGATAGCGGATCAATGGTTAGGTATAAAGCCTGGGACTGACGGTTTGCTTATACTTAGTCTTGTCCACGTGTTGTTGAATAGAAAAAAAATAGACCTTGAATATTTGCAGCTTTTTACCAATGCTCCCTTTTTAGTGTGTGTGTCCGAGGGCAGTGAGGACAATGGGTTATTTTTAAGGGACAAAGATGGAGTTCCTCTTGTTGTTGATCAAAAAACAAGTAAATTAAAGCAATTTACTGATAAAACAGTGATACCTGCTCTAACTAAGCCTTACAAAGTAGGAAAGAAATCATATAGTTCAGTATTTAGTTTAATGATTGAGAAATATCTAGATGAAAAGTATTCTCCGTCAAGTGTTGCAGACGAATGTGGTATACCTGCAGCTACAATAAATGGTTTAGCCGATCAAATAGCTGATGTAGCATTTAACCAAAGCATAGCAATAAACCAGAGTTGGACTGACTTTAGGGGTAAAAAAAGAGATAGGTTCGTTGGTAGACCTGTAAGCTTTCATGCAATGAGAGGAATATCGGCTCATTCAAATGGTTTTCAAACTTGCAGAGCTATACATGTTTTACAAATTATATTAGGAACTGTTGATGTGCCTGGAGGCTTTAGATTTAAACCTCCCTATCCTAAACCCAGTAGTGCACATCCCAAACCTCATTTCAATTTTGGAAAAGATAGACCTCTAGATGGACCGCATTTAGGTTATATTGCTGGACCAGAAGATTTAGGTTACAGAGAAGACGGGTCTATAGCTAGAATTGATAAGGCTTATACATGGGAAAACCCGATGTCTGCTCATGGATTGATGCATACAGTGATCTCAAACTGTTACAATGGAGATCCATATAAGATTGATACTTTATTCATGTATATGGCAAATATGGCTTGGAATTCTTCCATGAATACTGAGGAAACTATAAATAAACTTACAGCAAAAAACTCTGATACGGGGGAGTATATAATTCCTAGAATAATTTACTCTGATAGTTATTATTCTGAAACAGTTGCATATGCCGATTTAATTTTGCCAGATACAACATACTTAGAGAGACATGATTGTATTTCACTACTCGATAGACCCATTGGTGAACCTGATATGGTTTGTGATGCAATTAGATGGCCCGTTGTTCAACCTGATAGAGATGTTCGTGGATTTCAAGATGTATTATTGGATCTAGGTGTAAAGTTACAACTGCCTGGAATGATAAAGGAAAATAAGGAAGCATTGTATGAGAGCTACGCCGACTATATTCAGCGACATGAAAGGCGTCCAGGCGTGGGGCCATTAGCAGGTTTCAGGGGAAAAAATCAGAATTCATCTGGAAGGGGTACTCCAAACAATAATCAGATTGAACGTTATAAAGAGAATGGTGGTTTTTGGAGTGAAGAAATTCCTCTGGAAGCTCAATATTATAAACCTTGGAACAAGTCCTATCAAAAGTGGGCAGTTAAGATGGGTCTTTATGATTCTGAACAACCTTTCGTGTTTCAGATTTACTTAGAGCCTTTAGCAAAACTTCAAATAACTAGAAGTTTACCAAACCATCTAAAACCAGGAAAAGAGCTAGAAGTAAGAATTTCTAAAAAAATGGACCCTTTACCTATTTGGTGGTCTAACAGTGATCCAGAAAAGGCTAAGTCTTTTCCCTATAATGCTATTACCCAAAGACCAGCTGCAATGTATCATAGTTGGGGAAGTCAAAATATATGGCTTAGACAGATTCATGGTTCTAATAAGCTGTTTGTTTCTGAAGACATATGGGCTAAATACAGTTTTATGGATGGGGATTGGGCAAAAGTAACCTCAGAAACATCTACAATCACTGTTCCTGTAGCATTAATGAAGGGTCAAAATAAGGACACTGTTTGGACTTGGAATGCAATAGGAAAGAGGTCAGGAACTTGGGGATTGGCAAATGATGTAGATGAATCAAAGAAAGGCTTTATTATTAATCATCTTATTTCAGACCTTCTTCCAGAAAAATCTGATGGTTACAGATGGAGTAATTCAGACCCGATTACCGGTCAAGCTGCCTGGTACGATCTTTTAGTTAAAATTGAGAAAGTTGACAATAAGGAGAAGTTGTCATTGCCGCAATTCCCAACAATTTACTCTCCTCTTGCTACAGGAAAAAAGGAAATTAAATAGAGAGTCATGACAGATTTACCAAAATGTGAAGATAAAAAATTAGGATTGTTAATTGACTTGGACATCTGTGTAGGTTGCCACGCTTGCGTAGTAAGCTGTAAAGAGTGGAACTCATCTGGTGATACAAAACAACTTAGTGATGTAAATGCTCATCAAAAGGAACCTGTCGGCACTTTTTTAAATCATGTCCATTCTTTTGAAAAAGAAAATAAGGAAAACAATGAGAGTGAACCTTTTTATTTTCCAAAATCATGTCTCCATTGTGAAGATGCCCCTTGTGTAACAGTTTGTCCTACGGGAGCAAGCTATAAGAGATCTGAGGATGGAATAGTATTGGTAAATGAGGAAGATTGTATGGGATGTGGTCTTTGTGCATGGGCTTGCCCTTATGGGGCAAGAGAACTGGATTTATTAAGTGGTGTAATGAAAAAATGCACGCTTTGTGTTGATAGAATTTATGATCATGGCTTACCTGAAGAAGACAGAGTGCCTGCTTGTGTAAAAAGTTGTCCTACTGGGGCAAGATCCTTTGGAGATTTTAATGACCCCAATTCAAAAGTCTCAAAAATTGCAAAAGAACGTAAAGGTGTAGACTTAATGCCTGAAATGAAAACAAAACCAGTAAATAAGTATTTGCTACCTAAAATAAAATCTAACTTTGATAAAGAGTTTAACACAGAAGAAAATGCTGATTTAAATGTGTCGGGCTTTCTTAGCTGGGTTGATAAAGCTTTAGATAAACTGTAATGCACCCAGCTCCTTCTATAATACTTTTTACAATCTTGTCGGGTTTTGGATTTGGTGTTATTGCATGGGTTGGGGTTCTACAATATTTTTTATTAATTTCGTCCTTAGAAGTTATTGCTTTTTCAATTTTAGGTGTTTTTTTTGCAGTTATAGGACTAATTTCGTCCACTTTTCACTTAGCAAATAAAATAAATGCTATTAAGTCTTTTTCACAATGGCGGTCTAGTTGGTTGAGCAGAGAGGCAGTAGCTTCAATTGTTTCTTTATTATTGGTCTTTATAAATATAATTATTATTTATTTCGGGAAAAATACTGTTTCTCTTGTAGGGATAATAGCTTCACTTTTTAGCATTATAACCGTCTTTACTACTTCAATGATTTACGCTCAATTAAGGTCTGTCCCTGCTTGGAATACAATACTTACCCCTTTTATTTTTATTGTCGGTGCATTGGTCGGAGCAGCTATTCTACTAAGGCCAGATTATGCTTTATATGGATTGGTAGTTTTGTTTGTTATCCAATTTCTGTTTTGGCTCTACAGAGATCAAACAGAAAAAAACATGAAAACTAATATTTCTACTGCATTAGGATTTACAGAGGAAAGTCCAATAAGATCTTTTGATAAAGCTCATACAAATCAAAACTATTTATTGAATGAAATGGTTTTTAAGGTTGGAAGAAAGCACTCTAGGCGACTGAGGTATCTCTCTATTTTATTTTCTATTTTCATACCTATCACAATAATGGTTTTACTAAGATTTGATACTTATGTTGCTGGAGCTATTGTTTCAGTTATACATCTTTTAGGCATGTATTTTTCAAGGTGGTTGTTTTTTGCAGAGGCTAGCCACGCTGTAAGCTTTTATTATGATAAATCTTAGCCTTTTCTACGCGTATTTTCTTTTAAATTTTCTTTAATAGGCTGTTATAGTTTATTCCTTTAAATTATAAGAAAATTTTTCTGAAATCTGGCAAGGATTTATAATCCGTGATATGTTCTCAACCATAATATTTTGCTTTTGTTAAAGTACTATACTGCTTGTAAACTATTTTTTTAGGAGGATAAAAGAAATGGAAAACGTGTTGGGTTATCTTAAGAAAAATAAGGAAAGATTTGTTAGCGAATTAGCAGAATTTATATCTATTCCTTCCGTTTCAGCTCTGCCAGAACATTTTGACGATATAAAAAAAGCTGCGGCTTGGCTTGAAAATAGAATGCAACTCGCAGGGATTGAAAATGTGGAGATTATGGAAACAGGTGGACACCCCTCTGTATATGGTGATTGGCTACATGCTGGAAATGATAAACCTACCGTTCTAGTATATGGACATTTTGATGTTCAGCCAGTGGACCCTGTCGATCTTTGGGATCACAATCCATTTTCAGGAAATATTGTTGATGATAAAATTTATGGCAGAGGAGCCTCTGACGATAAAGGCTCTATGCTTATCCCAATTTTAGCTTATGAGAGTATTTTAAATTCAGATAAAAGTTTCCCAATAAATATAAAGTTTCTTTTTGAAGGGCAAGAAGAAGTAGCCTCTCCCGATATGCCAGCCTTTGTAGAGAAAAACAAAGAAAAATTTGCGTGTGATATGATTTTCTCAGCTGATGGCGGTCAATTTTCAGAAACGGAGCCAAATTTAGTTGTTGGGCTAAAGGGAATATTGGGACTTGAAGTCAAAATTACTGGACCTAAGGCAGATAAGCATTCCGGCATGCATGGTAACGCTATAGAAAACCCAATAATGGCACTTTCCAAAATTATAAGCTCCATGAAGGATAAAAACGGTAGAATTAGCATTAGTGGGTATTATGACGATGTTGTTGAGCTTAGCAACTCTGAGCGGGTAGAAATTTCAAAAGTTCCGTTTGATGAAAAAAACTATATCAATGATATGGGTATAAAGGATGTTTCTGGAGAACAAGGCTACACTACCTTAGAAAGAATGGGCGCTAGACCGTCTTTAGATTTAAATGGTATTTGGGGCGGTTTTCAAGGTGAGGGTACAAAAACCGTTCTACCCTCAGAAGCAACGGCAAAGATAACCTGTCGTTTAGTTTCTAACCAAAAACCAAAAAAAATATTTGAGCTTATAAAAGCTCATGTTTTCAATAATTTGCCTAAAGGTGTTACTGCCGAAGTAATTTCATTGCAAGATGAAGGAGAACCTTTTCAAGTTCCAGATGACCATATATCTACTAATATAGCTAGGGAAGTATTAAAGGATCTATATGGAAAAGATCCGTATATTATAAGGATAGGAGGCTCCATACCAATTTTATCTGCTTTCTTAAAGCACTTAGGTGTTCATGGAACTATGTTTGCTTTTGGTTTGGATGACGAAAATATCCATGCACCAAATGAATTTTTTAGACTCAGTAGTTTTTTTAAAGGTCAGGAAGCTTATTGCAGATTATTTTATAGGTTAGGAAGGAATTAAAATGATAAAAATTAGAGGCTTAAAATTGCTTTCCCTAGTCGTGCTGCTATTCTTCTATTTTGTTTCTGTTGGAACTTTAAAGTCTGAGTCCAAATCTCCAGAGATTTTTTCAAAAAATGAAATCGATGTTATAAAAAAAATTGCTATAGAGGCATTGTTAGAGAACCCTGAGATTCTTATTGAAGTTAGCAAGATATTGAAAGAGAGAGATGAAAAAGAGAAAAGTAAAAACATCTCTAGATTGTTAAAGGAATATAGAAATGAGCTTTTTGATGTCAGTGATACAGATGTATTAGGTAACCCCAATGGTGACATAACAATAGTTGAATTTTTTGATTACAATTGTTCATATTGTAAGGTAGCCGCTCAAAACATTAGGAAACTGATAAAAAACGATGGCAATATAAGATTTATTCCAAGAGAGTGGCCTATTTTGAATTCAACAAGTGTTTTTGCAGCTAAGGCTGCAATTGCCTCAATAAAACAAGATAAATATAAAGAATTTCATTGGAAATTAATGGAAGAAAAAAGGCTAAACGAGGATAAGGTCATCTTTATTGCAGACGAACTTGATATTGATTTAATCGAATTGGAAGAGAGTATGAATAGTGAATTTGTAAAGAACCACATTGAAAAATCAGTATTATTGGCAAGAAAAATAGGTTTTTCTGGCACGCCTTTATTTATAATTGAGGATAATTTTGTTCCAGGATATGTGCCGATAGAAGAAATGAAAGCAATAATCAATAAAATTAGACAAAATAAATAATTTAAGAATAAATATAATGAAATGGGTCTAATTAAACTATTAACATTTGTTTTAATCGTTCTTTTTATACTAGCACTTTTATGGTCTTTTTCTCCATCCTTTTTTGAGTCGCCAGACTATAAGACATTAAGGAAAGTGAATAATTTTGAGATTAGAGAATATAACAAAAATTTAGTTGTAATGAGTAGTCAAGGGGGAAGTAGAGAAACATCTTTACGAGTAGGTTTTTCTAATTTGGCTCGGTATATAGGAGGCTTAAGTAAAGAGAAAACAAAAATTAGTATGACAGTACCTGTGATACAAGAAAAGACTATTGATAATAAATCCTGGAAAACACTTTTTTTTGTGCCAAAAAAGTTTTCTTTATCAAATACTCCCAAGCCTTTAAATAAAAATATAAAAATAAAAGACTCCCCGAAAACTCAATATGCAATAATTAAGTTCAACGGATCTCCCAAAAATAAACTGTTGAATGAAAAAACAAAGATGTTAGAAGATTGGATAAAAGACTTAGGGATCGAATATGACATTAATAAAATTCGGTATGCCTTTTATCATGGGCCGATGACACCAGGATTTTTACGAAAAAATGAAGTTCATATACCTATAAAAAAGAAAAACTAATTGATTTCTAAGTGACATCTTTCAATATAAATATCTGCAATCTTGTCACCAGGTAATTCTTTCTTATATCTCATAAGATTATTTAAGCACTTTTTATAATTTTTTTCTCGGTAGAGCATTAAGCTTTCAGCAAATAATATTTTTAGATTATTCTTTTTAAATATAATTTCTTCAGATTCCCATTCGTAAACTTCAAAAATAGAGATTTTATTTTGCTTCCCTTTTACTTCAATGTAGTCTATTTCTCTTCTTGCTATCGACTTGTCATCTAAATTTTTTTCAGTTTCTCCTCCTATAAGCAACGGTACCTTGTAAAATTTTGTAAGCTCTTCTAAGCGAGCCGCTACATTTACTGTATCACTAATGACTGACCCCTCTAACCTGTCTTCGACACCTAATGTTCCTAACATTACAGACCCAGTATTAATGCCTATCCCTATTGATATTGTTGGGCTTTTTTCTTTAATTCTTATTTTATTCAATTTTTCCAGTTTTTTAAGCATATCGATAGCACTTTTAACCGCGTCCGACCCTTTTTCAGTAAATAAAGCCATTATTGCATCCCCAATATATTTATCTACATAACCATTATGGTTTCGAATGGAAGGAACAACTCCAGCTAAGTAGTCATTAACAAACTTAAAGTTTTCTGCTGGCTCAAGTTTTTCTGAAATATTGGTAAAAGCTCGTATATCAGAAAATAAAACGCTCATTTCTTTCTGCACCTGGTCTCCTAAGTGAACGTCCAATATAGATTTTTTTTCTAAACTGTTTAAGAGTTGCTCTGGAACAAATCTCTGGTATGCCTCAGTGAGTTGCACTTGTTTTCGGAATAAAGACTTTATCTCTTTGGATATTCTGCTGAATGCAATGGTTAAAAAGTTTATGGTTTGATTTTCTTCAGTATTAAATAGATTTTTATCATCACTAATACTTTCTTTATTAAGTTTTTTCATTGCTTTAACGTCTTGTCTTAGCTCTTTTCTTTGTTCTACAGGTAAAAGACTAGCCAATTTTAAAGTTTCATTAATAATTTTTTCTTCCTGCTCTTGCCGATTTTTAAAAGTACTAGATCTAATGTTCCCATAGTTAATTAATGCTTCCTTAAAAGATTTCACCGCTGTCGCTATTTGACCGACTTCATCATTTCTTGATACTGTCACATCAACATTGGTATTACCGTTAGATAAGGATTTTAAGGCATCAATTGCACCATAAAGGGGTTTGAATCCTGCTCTTAAAATAAAAACAATTATAATTCCAATTAATAATAACGCACTGAGAATTAAGAAACCGGCGATTAAAAATATTCTGTTATATTCGCTGATGGCTGAAGTAATATCTCTTATAAAAAAGATAGGTATCGCTTCTCCATTTAGCAGGCTGAGCTTGTTTTCATTAAGCGAAAAAGCTCTGTTATTAGTTTCTATAAACCCCTCGTTGCCTTTGAAATTGGATTCAAAATCTTCAAAAGAAATATATTTTTCTGTAAATAATGGATTGGATTTAAGTAAGGCTATAAAGTCAGCCTGAGCACCTTCAACAAAGCTATCAATAAGAGGGGTAATTTTCTTTCCATATAGTATTGACCCAATCGGGCGACCATTTGAAAAAATTTTAAAAATAACGATCGAGTTTAACTCATTATTTATTATCCCAAGACCTTTTATGGTATTTTTGAATGTTTTTCCTTTAAAAGTTTCTTCTGAAATGTCTGGTAAATCAAACGCGTTAACATTGTCATTTGACATATTATGAACAAATTCTCCATTTTGTTCAAAGATGAAAATATGATCAATAATTTGTTTATCATATAAACCAGTAAAAAACTTTTTTATTGATCTTTCAATTAATCTCGGATTTTTTTTCTCAATAGCGGCTATAGCACTTCTTTTCCCTCTTAAGGCCCAGATCGATGGCATTCCGGGTCGACTATCATATGCGTAAAATTCCATTTGCTTATGGCTTGAGTCTAATATTTTTCGCCAAATCACATCTTGGCCAAGGGAAACTTCAGAAACTATAGCTTTTTGAATTTGCTCTCTAGAAACAAAATTTTGCACCAGCATTATGCCCGCTATAACAAGTAACGCTGCTGTTAATGCGATAATAATTCGTGTTCGTAATAGCATTTATAGTTATCCCAAAGTTTAAAAACAAAACTCTTGTGTTTATCAATAAGGTTAAGCTATCATTTTTTTTGAGACTAGGAAATTACAATAAAGTTAATGATAAGATTTTTTTGCAAAGAAATTTATCTTGGTTTATCTGCTTTGGTGCTTACTTTTATATTTTCAAGTAATTTAGAAGCTAAACCAATTAAAGAATACGTTGAACTTGATAGAGAGGATCTAGCTTTGTTGATTGGTGAGAAAATCTATAACCAACCTGGAGATGGCTGTTGGTCATGTCATGGTTCAACAGGAATAAAAACAGAGACAACTAATCTTGATAAAGACACAAAAAATAAAAATATAGCAGACTTAAGAAATCCAGCTTCCTGGACTTCCTTTAAAATAATTCAAAAATATAGTGGAAATAGCACAATGCTTTCACAACGAGATATATCTTTATCATTAGTGCGTCTGGGTGCAGAAGATTGGAACAATGAGTTGGCGCCTTTAATAAGAGAATATACTGGTTCAAACATAATTTTCTTTGATGAGCAAATGATAGGTATCCACTCAAAACTATTAAAGAAGAATGCCCGATCAATCAGCAGAAAATTAAAAAGAGAGAAAGTTAAATTCAAGGCAAGAGATGTAATCGATATTATGGCAACGTCTGTTTTCTATTATATAGAAGAGAGTTTTATAAAAAAATAGGTAAGAAAATTATTTTAAAAAAAGGAGATTTACATTGGCACAATTAAAAATTAATGGAAAAAGCTACTTTGTGGATAGTGCTGCAGATACTCCTCTTTTATGGGTGTTAAGAGAAGATCTAAAGCTTACAGGAACAAAGTTTGGGTGTGGAGGCGGTTATTGTGGCTGTTGCACAGTGCACATCAATGGAGAAGCTATGAGGTCCTGTAGGATAAGGGTAGGTGATGTAGAAAATGCAATTATTACAACAATTGAAGGTCTCGACCCAGCTTCAAATCATCCAGTTCAGGAGGCATGGCTAGACCTACAGGTTCCCCAATGTGGATACTGTCAATCGGGACAAATCATGCAGGCAGCTGCACTGCTAGCAGAAAATAATAATCCTAATGATGAAGAAATCGAAATATCTATGCGAGGTAACCTGTGTAGATGCATGACTTACAAAAGAATTAAGTCAGCGGTAAAAAAAGCTGGAAAAACTATGAGAGAAAGGAGCGTATAATGGACAAAATGAAAACTAACCGTCGATCATTTCTTATAAGTTCAGCAGCAGGTATAAGTACACTTGTTTTCGCTCAAACTGCCGTTGCTCAAGGCAAAAAGGCTGTTGATCTTTTAAACCCATCTAGTCCTTTAGTTCTTCCTCCAAACTTTGCTCCCAGTGTTTGGTTTACAATGGAGTCGAATGGAAGAACTACAGTGCATGTCTTCAGGAACGAAATGGGGCAACATGTTGGAACTGCTTTCGCTCAAATTGTTGCAGAAGAGCTGGGATTGAATTGGAGTGAGGTAACTATTGACTACCCCCAGATGGACCATAAAACTATGTCTACATATGGCCTTCAGATGACGGGGGGAAGTTACAGTGTTTTCGAAGAATTTGGAAAACTATCTCGAGTAGCTGCGGCAGCAAGAGATATAATTTTGGAGCAGGGTGCAGACTTACTTGGTGCAGAAATAGCAGATTGTCTTGTCGAAAATAGCATGGTCAAGGATACCTTAATGGGAGAAAGTATTACTTTTTCAGAAATTTTATCTGAAACTGTGATTGACTATGAAGTAAGCGAGGAAGATCTAAAAAACGTCAAACTAAAGAAAAGAAGTGAATATAAAATTCTTGGGAAGTCTTTGCCAGCATTAGATATTCCTGAAAAAATAAATGGATCTGCTAGATTCGCGATAGATGCTCATGTTCCAAATATGGTATACGCAAAAATAATTGCTCCTCCTCGGAGAATGGGAGCAAAAGTAAAAGGCTTTGACGATACAGAAGCAAAAAAGGTTCCTGGCTATTTGCAAACTATACCTTTTAATCTTCCTGATGAAGCGATTTTTGGGGGGTTTATAACGCATGTTCCTCTTGTAATTGCAAAAAGTTTTCCGTCAGCTATGAGAGCTGCTCAATCAGTTAAAGTGGATTGGGACATCGCAAACACATCTGATCTTTCTTCCAAGGATATTGAGGAAGAAGCTAGAAATCTTCTAAGTGACTCTCGAAATGCAGAAGTTTATTGGAAGGTAGGAGACTATAATTCTTGTAAAGATAAAAACGAATGTAAAGAGGTAGAGGTTGAATACAAGACTTCAATGGTATCTCATGTTTCTATGGAACCAATGTCGGCGCTAGCTAATTTTATAGACGGTACATTGCATATTTATGCTGGCCACCAAATGGGAACTACTCTTCCATCCACCATAGCTAATTATACTGGGTTAAAACCTGAAAACATCATTTATCATCCTCATTTAATTGGTGGATCCTTTGGTAAAAAAATTGAGTATGAACTCACAATTTTGGCTTCTTTGGCTGCCCTTGCTACTAAAAAACCAGTAAAGGTGATTTTTACTAGAGAAGATGACATGGCGTTTGCTCATCCACGCACTCCTACAGTACAAAAATTAAGAGCCTTGGTCACATCGAAAGATTGTATCGGTATTAACCACGACGTGGCATGCGCAACTATGCAAATCGCACCATTTTTTCCCGCATTTACTCATCCTCCAATTGTAGATGGTAAACCTATTAAGGACTCTAAAATAAAGCATGAGGCATACGTTATGTTAGGTTCAAATAACTGGTATGACATAGAGAATCAGACCGCTAACCATTTCAGACAAGTTTCGGTTGAGAAAACTATACCCGTTAGAGCTGTGAGAAGCGTAGGAAATAATTATACAGTTTTCGCGCTTGAAACTTTTATTGATGAAATCGCAAATGAAATTGGCGAAGATCCTTTAGCTCTGAGGCTATCAAAGCTTAAAGGAAAAGGTGTAAACGCAGGAGAAAGTTTTGGAAGCAGCCCTTCAGCATCATTCGGTGGAGGCAAGAGGCTGGCTAACGTTTTAAGGATTGCTAGTGGTTTGGCAAATTATGGAAGTAACGCTCTAGAAGAAGGTAACTCACTAGGTATTTCCATTGCAGGTGCTGAGACACGGTATAATCCTTCCTTTTTGGCTTGTATTGCCAAGGTTCACGTTGATAAAAAATCGGCTGCAATCAAAGTAAAGAAATTAACATGTGTAGTAGATGTGGGGATAGCTATTAACCCTGACGGAATAAAAGCACAGGTTGAAGGTAGTTTATTGTGGGGATTATCGAACGCGCTAATGGAAAAGATGACATTAAATCAAGGCGCGGTAGTGGAACGCAATTTTGATACTTATAAATGGCAGAATATTACCAGTATTCCTGAATTAGAAATTCATATTGTAGAAAATGGAATTTATCCTAGTGGAGTTGGAGAGCCAGCTACGTGTGTAGTTGCCCCTGCAATTGGAAATGCAATCTTTAATGCTACTGGCGTTAGACTTAGATCATTACCGTTTTCAAGGGAAGAGCTTTTTGAAGGGTTAGAAAAACAAGCATAAGTTAAATGCCCAGTGAAGTGTAGCCTTGGGCTACTCGTTTAATTGCCACCATCATTGCAGCGGTTCTTAAGTCAGGTATTTTTGGGCTTGAATTCCATACGTCACTTATGATTTTGTAAGAACTTCTCATAGTATCTTCTAGGCCAGACCTTACAAGATCAAGCTCGGAATCCCCTTTCACTATCTCATCTCTAAACTCGTTTGGAAACTTGGAGTCTACTAGATCTTCGATTCCTGCAATTAAAGATGACAGTTGATTTTCTTGCGCCCGTCTCTGTAGCCGACCAAACCTTATTCTACTGAGATTTTTGATCCACTCAAAGTAACTTACCGTAACACCACCCGCATTAGCGTAAAGGTCGGGAATGATTACTTTACCTTTCTTAGAAAGTATTTCATCAGCATCTGCTGATAAAGGGCCATTTGCAGCTTCAACTACTATAGGTGCCTTAATTTTGGATGCATTATCTTTTGTTATAACCAATTCCATTGCAGCTGGAATTAAAATATCAGCTTCAGCTTCTAGAAGCTCTGAACCTACGTTTATGTATCCTTTGAAGCCCCTTATAGACCCAGTAGATACAATATGCTGACGAAGCGCTATAACATCAATGCCATCTTCATCAACTATTCCACCATCTCTCTCTAATACGTGAGTAATAATTGCATTGTCTTCTTTAGACAGAAACAGTGCCGCATGATAGCCAACGTTCCCGAGTCCTTGTATAATAATCCTTTTATCTTTTAAAGTTGGTGTAAGGCTAGTTTTTTTAACATCTTCAGTTGTATCAAAAAAAGCATTTAAAGCATATTTTACACCTCTACCTGTCGCTTCAGTTCTTCCTGAAATACCACCTTTATTTACAGGTTTTCCTGTCACGCATGCCCAAGCATTTAGGTCTGTTGGATTCAATCTTCTGTACTCATCAGCCATCCAAGCCATTTCTCTTTCTCCTGTGCCTACATCAGGAGCGGGAACATTTTGAGAAGGATGAATTAAATCTCTCTTAGCTAATTCTTGAGTAAAACGCCGAGTTATTTTTTCTAATTCCTGCTCGTTCCATTTCTTTGGATTAATAATTAAGCCTCCTTTAGACCCGCCAAAAGGAACTTCTACTAGCGAGCATTTATATGTCATTAAAGCAGCAAGTGCCTCAACTTCCTCCTGGTTTACATCTAAATCATATCTGATCCCACCTTTAACAGGTTCAAAATGGTCGGAATGAACTGATCTATATCCTGTAAAAGTTTCAACCTTTCCCCTTAATCTAACAGCAAATCTAACTGTGTAAGTAGAGTTGGCTTGCATGATCTGGTTTGCTAAGTCATCTGACAGCGTGTCTTCTGATTTACTTAAATTTATCGCTCTTACAGCTTTATTAAAGTTAATCTCTATTGATTCTAGAAACTTTTTTCCTGCCAATTTATGGTTCCTTTCCTTTGCGTCACCTTAACATATATATTTGACATATAAAAGCAGTATGAGAGGCACTTTTTTCTGTTACAATTTTTTGTTTTAATATTTTTTTTTAAAAAAGGATTTTTTTTTGAGAGCCAAAAATTTAACTCCATCTAAGGGTGTTTTTCTTGTAATCTTAGCAGGGGTGCTATGGTCCACAGTTGGTGTTGCAGTAAAAAGTATGGAAGAAGCAAATGCTTTCCAAATCCTATTTTATAGATCATTTAGTTTATCAATTTATCTAGGACTTATTTGTTTTGTTTTTTTTAACAACATGTTGTTTTTAATGGCAAAAAACTTCCCAAGCTACTTTTTAGGCGGTTTGTTTTTGTTTTGCGCATATTTAGGTGGAATATATTCCCTACAGCATACCTCAGCGGCTAATGCTCTTATTTTATTCGCATGTGCACCAATAATAACTGCTTTTTTGGGTCCCTATTTTCTTGCGGAAAAAGTCTTTTTCTCAACCATTGTATCCATTATATTGGCTTTTTGTGGGGTCTTGATAATGGTCTGGAGTGACTTTGGCAATTCAAACTTTAAGGGTAATTTAGCAGGACTTGTGTCTGCTTTTGGTTTTGCGCTTTTTACTTTAAATTTACGATATAATAAAAAAATAGAAATGATACCATCGGTGTTTGCTTCTGGTATAATAGGCACTAGCATTACGTCCTTTATTATTTTTATATCGGGAATGAATTTTTTTATACCAAAAAATGATTTTTTTATTTCTATTTCAATGGGGGTTTTCCAGGTTGGAAGTGGACTTGTCTTATATACTATTGGTTCAAGAGTTTTAGCATCAACACAATTAACGATACTTTCCCTAGGGGAGGTTTTTCTAGGACCTTTATGGGTCTGGATTGCAATTGGAGAGGAGGTTAATATAAACACGATAGTCGGTGGTTCTATGATCTTGATAGCAGTTATATACAGCGCCTATTGTGAAAACTACAATATGAATGTCTAAATCAATCTTTTTACCTCTTTATTTTAAAATAGTTTCCTTATTATTTTTTCTGAATCCTTAATTTATAAAAATCATTATTAATCAGTATATTATAGTTATTATCTTACTAATTTTTTCTTTATATATCCAAATTTTAATAATTAAAATCATAAACAAATTATAAAAATAGTTTTGAGATTGAACTTTACATAGCGTTGTCATTTGATACGATTTTTAGAATCAAGGGTTTACTTAAGGTAATCCTTATATTTAACGTTTGGGAGAACTTAGGCTTTTTTAAAACATAGGTAATGAGTGTCAATAACGTATAATGACTTTTTTGAAATTGAGAAATCAAGAATTAATAATACTCGTTGTAACGGTTACGATTTTCATCTTGTTTTCTGTTTTTTTAAATAATTTTTTTACAACAGGTAACTTACTCACCCTAATGAGGTCAGTTTCCATCTTGGGCATTCTTAGTATTGGTATGGCTGTGGTTGTAATCTCTAAAGGTATAGATCTCTCTCTAATAGCGACTCTAGCAGTTGGAACTGCTGCTGCCTCCGTTTTAAGTTCTCCTGATGTAATGCCTGCCTTTCAATTTCCTTTCATTTATGCAGTAATTTTAGGCTTAATTTTTGTTGTTTTTTTCTGTTGTGTGACTGGGGTACTTGTTGCGTACTGGGATATGGCGTCTGTTTTCGTTACTTTGGCCATGGCTGGCGTTATTTATGGGTCTGGTAGAACTTTATTCATTAGAGATGAGCTCAATTATTTGCCTAAAGACGCAGTCTGGCTCGAATTTTTAGGTAGGGGTCAATTCATTGGAATTCCGATGCCAATATTTTGCTTTTTGGGGGTAGCACTACTTGTTCATCTATTGATGACTAAATCTACCTTTGGAAAATTTGTATATTCAATTGGTGACAGTGGATTGGCTGCAAGAACTGCAGGTGTTCCGGTTAGACCAATATTGGTTATGATTTTTGTTTTGGCGGGAATTATAGCTTATTTTGCCGGTTTATTAACTGCTGGAGCTATAAGCTCTATCAACACAAGAATGGTAGCAGGATCAATGATTTATGATGTTTTATTAGTTGTTGTCGTAGGAGGAATTGGTCTTTCTGGAGGAAAGGGAGGGATGCACAATGTAATTCTTGGAACACTTTTAATCGGAACACTTTTGAATGGAATGGTAATAATGGATATATCTTTCATTGTTCAGAATTTAATTAAAGGGATTATCCTATTGTTAGCGATAATGACAGACACTCTTCTAAATCCCAGAGATGAGCAGACTACCCAGCAGGGTGATATTTAATAGTAAATTAGTTTAATATAAATCTAAAGAGGAGAAAAATATGAAAAATAAATTTTTGAAAATTGCCTTTGGTATCTTGTTAGCTGCAATGCCTTTTAGTTTGTCAGCTGAAGAAATGGGTATAGCTGATCCTGCCAGAGACAAATATTATTCAGCTTTGGAAGGCAAAAAAGTTGCGTATGTGCCTCTAGCAATGGGTTTTGACTTAACGGAAGGATGGTACGCGGGCATGAAGACTGCTCTTGAGCCTCTTGGTATTGAGATGATTTTGAGAGATCCTAATTGGAGTGCAGATGCAGGATCAAAAGCTATTTCATCTCTCATTTCAGAGAGACCAGATGTAATGGTTGTACATAATCCCGACGTTCAAACCTATGCAAAATTATTGAGAAAAGCAGAAAAAGCTGGGATACATGTTGTTCAAGTAAATATGAAATCAGCTTTTCCAACAGACGCTTTTGTTGGGGCGGATTGGATTGAAATAGGGGAATTAGTTACACAAAAAGTTGTAGATCAATGTGGGTCCGGCACATCTCAAAAGGTCGCAATTGTTCAAGGTGTTTTAACTGCTGCAGCGAGTGCCTATCAGTTACGCGGCGTATCTAACATTTTGAATAAAAATCCAAACATAAATATTGTATCTAATCAAGCGGCTGACTGGGATTCCACAAAGGCTCGTGCGATAACTGAAACAACTCTGCAGCAACATCCAGATCTGTGTGGTATTGTCGGTTTTTGGGATGGTATGGACATAGGGACTGGAGCTGCTGTCAAGGAAGCGGGCATGGCTGATAAAGTATTTCTTGCTACATCTGGAGGTGGTGGAAAAACTGGCTGTGATAACTTACAAAATGATATTTTTGATGTATTCGTAAGCTATGATGTGCCTGGACAGGCGAGAGACCTTTCCAATGTCATTAAAGGGCTGTTACAAGCTGACAATAAGCCTGGCAAGGCTGGGAAAGTTTCTTTGTTTACTCAACTCCAGACTTTAACAAAAGAGAACATGAACTCTTACACTGGAGCTGGAGCTTGCTGGACAGTAGAGAGCTTAGCCTCTAAGTAAAATTATGTTTAATTAGAGCCAGTAAATCATCACTGGCTCTAATAAAAAAAGGAATTTGATATTCAAATGAATGGTTTCAGAGAACGATACCTAAGCGCAAGATACAATTTGTTTCCTGATCATGTTTTAGGAGAAATTTTAGCAAAGCGCTGGGCAGATAATGCAATACCGTTTTTTACTCTTATAATAGTAGCATTGGGCTTGTTCTTTATTTTACCTGGGTTTTATACAAGCTATAATTTAACTGAATATGGAAGGCAATACGCAGAATTGGGGCTTATTGTTCTTGGCATGACGGTAGTTATGATGGCTGGTGGTCTTGATTTATCTGTAGGATCAATTTTCGCGATTGCAAATTTAGTTGCTCTTTACTGCGTTCATGTTCTAGATTTACACCCTTTTTTAAC
>CACFNV010000028.1 GCA_902567635.1 uncultured Alphaproteobacteria bacterium | reverse complement strand
GCTAGGTATTTCGAGTATTACGGTAATCAGGCAGAAACACTCGAAGGAAGATCAATACCACTGGGGTCAACATATTATGATTTTACCACATATGAGCCATATGGAATTTCGGCTCAAGTCATTCCTTGGAACTTTCCAATGGAAATGACAGCTCGATCATTGTCAACAGGATTAACCACGGGCAATACATGTGTAATTAAAACCCCTGAATTAACACCTTTAACTCAATATTATTATGCTGAAGCCGTCGAATTTGCTGGGTTTCCGCCTGGAACTGTAAATATTTTATGCGGGATTGGGAATCAAGCAGGTGAATACCTCTGTTCTCACTCAGGTGTAAGGCAAATAGCTTTTACTGGATCAGTTAAAACTGGATCTTCAATCGCAACAGCAGCCGCAAAAAATATAGTTCCTACTGTACTAGAATTAGGCGGAAAATCGGCTGGAATTGTTTGTGAGGATGCTTCGTTGTCTAATCTAAGGGAGAATATAAGAAAAGGAATTTTCTTTAATGCAGGTCAGGTTTGCTCTGCAATGTCTAGATTAGTTGTGCACGAAAAAATCTATGACGATGTAGTTGAGCTTTCCGAGAATATTGCCAAGAAAATGTCAGTTGGTCCGGGTATAGAGAGAACTGAATTTGCTCACAATATGGGTGCTATGATCTCTCTCAAACAGAGAGATAGAGCAGTCTCTATCTGTAATCAAGCTCAAGAGCAAGGCGCTAAGGCAGTTATAGGAGGAAGACCTCTAAACAATGAAGGATTTTTCTTGGAACCGACCGTCTTTTCGGATGTAGAACAGTCAATGGAAATAGCTCAAACAGAAATTTTTGGGGCCGGTACTTTCAATCCTCAAATATAAAACGGAAAAAGAGGCCATAGACATAGCAAATGGAACAGAATATGGGCTAGTTGGAGGTGTTTTTACCCAAGATCTGGATAAAGCAATGTTTTGCTCTCAAAAGATCAAGGCTGGGCAAATATTTGTTAATGAATGGTTTGCAGGAGGTGTAGAAACTCCTTTTGGTGGCTATGGAAAGTCTGGCTATGGACGTGAAAAAGGGAGAGAAGCTCTTTTAAATTATGTTCAAACAAAAAATATAGCCATAAAATTAGGTCATAATTGATTGAACAATAGGCAGCAAGAAATAACTCCTAACAAACTAGACTGGATCCCACTGCTAAATATAAATCAACGTATATTATGTGTATCGCACTGCCCAGGGAAAACAGCCTCAATCGAAAAAGAAAAAAAAATTTCTGATGATTTAAGTAATTTAAAAAAAAATTCTGTGCAAATAATTGTTTCTTTATTGCCTTCAAAAGAGCTTGAACAGCTCGGTTTAAACAGTCTTTTTAGTCTAATAGAGAAGTACGGTTTTGAGCATATTCATTTCCCTATAAAAGATAGATCAATACCCAAAAACAAAACTGATTTTGAACAAATTATATTATACTTAGTAAAAAAAATTCTAACGGGTAACGTTATACATATACATTGTAATGCCGGACTTGGAAGGTCAGGGCTATTAGCCGCGCTTATTTGTAAAAGTATGAACGTTTCGTTAGATCCAATTGAATATGTTCGAAAGTTTCGCGAAGGGTCTATCGAGACAAAAGAGCAAGAAGAAATGATAAAAAGTCTATTCAACTAACCATTAAATGCATGTTAGACTACTTTTTTTAATATTTTGTTAATTATCAATAATTATATATAGGAAAAAGATATGGGAGATATTCAAGTAGTTATAGAAGGCCTACTCAATGGCTTACCCTTTCTATTAAGCCATTTTTTTATATCTATACTGTTATTAGTTTTTGGGACTATAGTTTATATTTTCATAACGCCAATGAGGGAAATAAAATTAATTAGAGATGGGAATATCGCAGCTTCTTTAAGTTTTTCTGGCGCGTTAATTGGCATTGCTCTACCGTTATCAAGCTCTTTGAGAGCAAGTAACTCAATCTCTGAAATAATGATATGGGGGCTAACCGCTATTTTGATCCAGATTTTTTGCTTTAAAATAGTTGATATTTTAATCAAGGATCTACCTAAGCGCATAGAAATGGGGGAGATATCGTCTTCTATATTGTTATTTTCAATAAAATTAGGGGTCGCTCTTTTAAATAGCGCTGCTATAGCAGGCTAAAATGAGAAATTTAAGTAACGGCTTCTATATAATAGTAGCGATTGTATCTGTATTGTGGTCTCTATTTTCAACGTTTGAAATAGATAAAAATCCAGGTAACTCTGTTAGACCTGGAAAGACACTGACTGAAATTAGTACTTTACAGCTAAGTACGTCTATGACTTCCAACTCAGAAAGCAAAAGGAAGTTACGTTCACTTCATAAATTTACGATCCAATCAGACAGCAAGATAAGAAAACGAGGAGGAACTGGTACTGCTTTCTATCTAGGAAATAATTTTTGGATCACAGCAAGGCATGTAATTGATCAATGCCCTATGGTGTACATGGCTAATAAAGGCGAAAGAGCCCTGATAGAAAAAATTTTCTTACATCCTAACTCTGATTTGGCTATATTTAAACATATTGAACAAACCGAAAGTCCGTTTTTCAATGTAAACCAAGATGTGATAAATGATGTTTTTTCTTCAGGTTTTCCTGGAGGAAGACCAGGAGACATTGCTATCAAATTTAGGGGTTACGCTGCATTAGAAAATAAAGAATATAATATTTTTGAAAAAAGGTATGATTTTTACTATTACCAGAAGAGATCCTTATAATCTTCAGTCAATCGGTGGATTGAGTGGAGGTCCTGCTTATTCGAAAAATAATAAGTTAAAAGGAGTATTGGTTGCGGAAAATGTGCGTCGCTCTCTTGCAATAGTTGTTGAAATGAGCTCTGTTAGATCCTTGTTATTGAGTATGGGTAGTAACTTTTCTAGTGCATCTAGCATTCAGTCTTTATCTTATAAAGTTGATGAAAATAATTTTGCGCTAGTTGGTAAGAAAATCAGAGACCAAAGTTCAATCAGACAGCTTTTCTGCGTTTTTTAATTAACTTTAAGGAGAAAGTTTTGAAAGAGGAAATTGTAAATATAAAATCTATAGAAAACAATAATATTGATACTTACGTGGTTTGCCCTGATAACGATGGTCCATTTCCTATAATATTATTGTTGATGGACGCTCCAGGAATTAGACAAGAACTCTACGATATGGCTTCCCGAATAGCATCTTGCGGCTACTATGTTTTGCTACCAAATTTATATTATAGGACTTCAAAAAAGTTTAAGTGGAACAAACCTAATCTAGATTTTATTCAGGGTCATACACCTGAGGAGTCAAGAAATTTAATGTTTGAACATATGGATTCTTTATCAAATAACAAGGTTCTTCAAGATATAAAAGACATACTAATCTTTTGCAAAGAAGACCATAACGCAGGTAAAGGCCCTATTGGAATAGTAGGGTATTGTATGAGTGGGCCTTTCAGCTTTTATACTGCAGCAAAGCTTAACCAAAGAGTGAAAGCTGCTGCCTCAATTCATGGAGTAAAGTTAATAACAAGCGAAGCAGACTCCCCTCACCTATTTGCAAATGAGATTAAAGGAGAACTTTACTTCGGTTGCGCTGAAAAGGATAGTTATGCGCCCTTGGAAATGATTAAAAAATTAGAAGAAGTTATGTCTAAAACTGATGTTAAATATCAAATTGAAGTATTCTCAGGCACTGGACACGGTTTTGCTTTTCCAAACAGAGGCTTATTATACAGTAGAAAGGATGCTGAGACGCACTGGTACCGCATATTGTCACTCTTCAATAGAAATTTAAAAACTTGAACCTTATGTCGCTAGATCAAACACTTTTAATACTAATTTTTGTTTTTCTATTCGCCTTCCTTTTATGGGGTAAATTCAGATATGACCTAGTTGCTTTTACTTCTCTAGTTATAGGCGTTTTAATTGGTGTAGTGCCATATGAAAACGCCTTCGATGGGTTTGGTCATCCAGCAACCATTATAGTTGCGCTAGTTTTGATAGTATCAAAAGGCCTTATTAATTCAGGAGCTATTTATTTTATAGGTCAGAAAATTTCGCAATTTGGAAAAAGCATCTGGAAACATATTTCTGTGATAGGGCTTATTGGAGCCATTTTATCTGCCTTTATAAATAATGTAGCAGCCTTAGCATTACTAATGCCAATTGATATTAATAAAGCTAGAAATTCAAACTGGACACCAAAAGCGACATTAATGCCTTTATCATTTGCCACTATATTAGGAGGTATGGCAACCCTGATTGGTACGCCTCCAAACATAATTATTTCTGGAATACGACACGAGTACTCCGGTGAGACTTTCAAGATGTTTGATTTCTTACCAGTTGGTGGAATAACTGCTCTTACAGGATTGATTTTTATAAGTTTTATAGGCTGGAGGCTGATACCAAAAAGCTCTTCCTCAGAGGATGCAGGTAAAGAATTAATTGAAATAGCGACGTATGTTTCTAATTTAGTTGTTACTAAAAACTCCTCTATTGTTAACAAAAAACTATTTGAAATTTATTCTGAAGCAGAAAAGTTCGATGTAGCAATATTAGGAGTTGTTAGAAAAGGTATCAGAATAGATAAGGGATCCAAAAATATTGAGTTACAAGAAAATGATCAGTTGCTGATTGACGCTACCCCAGAAGAACTTGATGAATTTAGATCTTTATTAAAATTAGATTTTCCATTTAATAAGAATAAAATTTTAGCAGAATCAGAAAATTTCTTTCCTTGCGAAGTGGCTGTGACAGAAGAGTCGCGATTGGTAGGCAGAACAGCATCAAAAGTTGGCTTAGGATGGCGGAAAAGTACTATATTACTGGGAATATCTAGGAAAGGACGTCCGATTAAAAGACAAACTAGAAAGACAATAATTCGTGCCGGCGATATTCTTCTATTATTAATCCCCAAAGATACTTACACAGACGTGATTAACTGGCTCAACTGCCTTCCTCTTGCAGATAGGGACTTAAATATTACAAATACAAATAAGATGAAAATCGCTTTATTAGTTTTCTTTTTTGGCTTGACATTAACAAGCATCGGAATTGTTAAACTACCGATTATTCTCGGTGTTGTCGTTATAATTTATTGTCTCTTAAAAATTATTCCAATTCGTCAAGTCTATAAAAGCGTTGAATGGCCGGTAATTGTACTTCTGGCCTCTATAATACCTCTTGGCGCTGCTTTGGAGACTAACGGTACTACCTCACTTATTGTTGATGCGTTAACAAACTTTTGTATTGGTCTTGAACCATGGCTAATTATTAGTTTATTAATGATTTTAACGATGACTTTATCAGACATGCTAAACAATACAGCAACCACCATAGTAATCGCACCTATTGGAATAAAACTAGCCGAAAACTTACACATGAACCCAGACACTTTCCTTATGGCGATTGCCATAGCTGCATCATGTGCTTTTTTAACGCCTATAGGACATAAAAACAATACCATTATTTTGGGACCGGGAGGATATAGTTTTGCAGATTATTGGAGAGTTGGATTACCGTTAGAGTGCCTCATTTTAACAGTTAGCATTCCGACACTACTTTTCTTTTGGCCTCTTTAATCAAAAAGAATAATCTGCCTTTAGCTCTACTAAATCTTGTTTTCTGTATGGATACAATATCTGACTATTGCTATCACTGTCATAAGAGACCATTTTGCCACTAATTTTTAAGTCATCACTAAAATCGTAGCTAGCTCCAAACGTTGAAAAAGACCCGTTATCACCCAAAAGCTTTGAATAAGACGCTGAAATAGTTAAAAGATCATTTAATCTTCTCCAATCCATTCTAACTAAATAGCCATTTTCTTGCTCTTTATTAGCCAACAAAGAGGAATGATTGTGAATATATGAGGACCCTAATTCTATTGAAAGGGCAATATTACTAATGCCAGTATAATCGACTACCAAACCTAGCTCTGTGTTATCATGCTTACTCCAAGGGGAATTCAACGGATTAATATACGGAAATCTTTTGCCAGCTTTTTGAGCAAAATCAAATTTAAATACAAAATCCGATTTTGCCATATTTCCACTTAATCCAAAGTAAGAAATACGGTCTTGCTCAGTATTAAAAGTAGTAGTTGCTCCAGAAATAGAAGTGCTCGTTGTGGATAAACTTTTTCTATTATACTCACCAATAGATAAAACCAATTCCATACCTCTAAAATAAATTTTGTTTCTTAATATTGTCTCTAACGAATTTGAGGGTCTTGATACATTAGATATCACTGTCGCTCCTCCAAATGGAGCTAAAGGATCAAAAGCAGACCCTGCTTCCCCTAATTTATTTCTTCCTGCTTCTGTAACTAAAACAAATTCTTGATTTATAGGTCCAACAGAATAGTTGAAGAGAAAAGCAGGCACTTGTAGGCGTATATCGTCTAAATCTTGCAAGCCAACAGTTGACATATCTCTGGGATTTACCACATCCGTCGCCACTAAAATATTTGATTCCCCACGTGCAATAATTTGGTTGCCAAATTTTAGCCAAAGCCCACTATCAAATAAATAATCTAAATATAAATCTCTTAAATTGAAAGTTGCTAATGTAGGTTCATATTTATAGGTGGTGTTCTTGAAACCACCCCAGGCCCAAAAAATATCCCCAGAAAATTTAAAATTTACATTTTCAAAAATCTTAAATTTAGTTTGTAAATTAATATTACTATTAAAACTATCTAATCCAGTGGAGGTACGTAAAAAAGGAGAGTCGGGTTTATCCAATCCATAAATTAGTTTTTGGCTTATGGTAACTTTATTAGAAAATTCAGATTGTTCAGTTTCCTCGTTTTGAATGCTTGGATTAATAGTTTCATTTTGCGTAAAATCAATTTCCGCCTCTAAATCAGAAAAGTCATCGCCTCCAAAATCATCAAGAAAGCTTTCCTCTGACTGAGAAAATAATGGACTCAAAAAAAAGAGAAAAACTAAAACAAAATTAATAGAGAAAAACTTAACACTCACTAACTACAAACCCCTTTGCATGGCCTCAGACTCAAATAGCTTATTACTTATTTCTTTATTAAATTTAATTGAGTTAATAACGAAAATACTAGAATGCTCCCTCTTCTTTTTTTTAGTAGTAGTCATTTGTTGAGTTTTAGCTACCCATATACCATCTATTTTTTGGATATCTTTAGCTGACCAAAGTTTTATTTTTTTTCCTTTTTTAACAAGTATCCTACCCTTCACTCCAAAAAAATATATCTTTTCTTATCCAAGTCAGCGATTTCAAATAACCAGTCTCTTTTATTACCTCCTTTGTTTTAGGTATAGATTCAATTACCCAGCAGTCTTTTCCATCAACTACATCGTTCTCTTTCACAATTTTAAAGTTATAATCTTCAATCTCAATTCCATCCAAATCAGAATAAGTAAAATCACTTCCCATAAAAGAGCTGGAGCGATCACCGCCGGCAATTCTGTTAGATTTTTGCAAGGCGGGTAAATATAACCATGACTCATCTTCTCTTTTTGGATCGTTCCAATTGTAAGACAAATATGCAGTGTCTTTTACATCTGTTGGTTTTAGAAAAAACGTTATACTTTTTGTTACAGATTTATTTTCTTTTGAAAAGCCTTTTAGGATTCTTTCTCTCTTACGGTTCTTCTTATCTATTAGAACTAATGTTGATGTCTGTTCAACGGTTTCGCCAGTATATCTCTCATCCACTTTTTGCATAATTTGAAATGCTGTTAATGAAAAAATAGGACTCCCAATGCTAAAAAAAATCATTAGGAAAGTAACTAAAAATTTACTGATGCCTCTAAAATAATCCATCACGTTGACCCTCATTGTAATTTTCAAGTTACTTTTTCCTCTCTCTCGAAGATATATAGCAGTGCTGGAATAAATAACAAGCATCCCAAAAGAGCTAAAGTAAAAATAACCATAGTTAACCACCCGATGTCGATCATTGGAACTAATCTAGCAAATAAAAAGGTACTAAAGCCTACAACTAAAGCAATTGAAGTTGTAATTATTGCTCTTCCAGACTCATTCATTGCTCGTTCAATAGATCTTCTCACATCACTTCCAGACATTCGGGCTAATCTGTATCTACTGACTACATGGATACAGTCATCAATCGCTATTCCCATAGTCATGGCCCCAACAATAAGTGAGCCTAAATTTAAATCTTTGCCAGACACAGCAAAACACCCACCCGCGAACACTATTGGGACAACAGCTGGAAAAACAGCTATGGCTCCATGCTTAAAAGACCAGAAAATAATAAATAGAACAATACTGATAAAGGTCAAAGATAACATAAAGGACTGGCTTATTCCCTTGTCAGTATATTCATTTTGAGCTTGAAACATTACCATTGGTCCCGTTGGAACAACATCCAAATCAGGATAGTCAAGTTTAATTTCTGACATCATTTCGTCAAGAAACTGGTTATATTCGCTTGCATCCATGTTTACAGTTGGAAAAGTGATACGGGTATATCTTTCATCAAAATCTTTAACATCAGAAAGGTCTTCATTTGGCCCAGAGTTCTCGTAAAGCAGAAGTAATTGGCTAGCCATACTTTTTGTATCAGGTATTATGTAAAATTTAGGGTTATCCTCCGAGAAAGCTTTTCTAACCTGTTTTAGCTGATCTAGAAAACCAACAATTTTGCCGCCTTTCTCTTTTTTTTCTAAATAATCTTCTAAAGAGTTTAAATCAGTAAGGAATTCCGGGTCCTTTATACCCTCGGGTTCTTTAGAGTCTAACATCATATCTATATTAGAGGACCCTTTAAACTTCTCATCAAAGTACTTTAGGTCAGCAGAAATTTTTAGATCACTTTTGAAGAACTTAAAAATATTTGTATCCACTTTTATATAACTAGCTGTAAAAAAACTAACTAAGACAAAAGCGATACCCATTAACGCAATTGTTTTTCTGTGTACGAACGTAAACTCAGGTAATTTTGACGTTAAGAGAGAGAGCCAATCGTCAACGTAGGCACGCTTTGTTGAGGTTGAAAGTCTTGTTAAAAATGATAAAGCAGCAGGCAACGAAGTCATGGATAATAAAAAAATTAGCAGCGGCAATAAAGTTGCCAAAAGAGAAAACTCTCTAACAGGTGATAATTTTGTAACATAAAGTGCGGCAAACCCAATAGATGTAGTAACTTGCGTGAAAAAAATTGGCTTTAATAGATTTTTTACCAGTTCTACTGACGCTTCTTTTGAGGAAAAATCTCCAACCGCTCTCAGGCTATAAAATTCTGACATGACGTGAACAGTGCAAGCCATTCCTATAAGCATTGTAATGGGGATTAAAGCTTGATTCACAGGTGTAGTGTTATACCCAAGATAAGCTTGCAACGCTGTAATCATTGTAACTGCAGTACCGATAACAACCCATGGCGCGAAAATACCAGCAGCAGATCTGAATACTATGCCCAGTATAATCATCATTATTAATGCAACAGTTGGATTAAGCCAAGCGGCGTCTGAATTACTAATAACAGTGAATCTTTCATTCAAGACAGGCTGACCCCCAAATTTTAAATCATAACCTTGCTCAATGTATCCTTGATTTTCTACAAATTTTCTAAGGTCAGAAACAACCTTTAACTTATGGTCTAAGCCGTTAACAATATACTCAGTTCTTGCTATAATTCTTGAATGTTTGAAGTCAGGGCTAATTAACGTGTCTAAAGCTAAGTTTTCGTTTTTCATTATTTCTCTAGCTTCTTCAAACAACCCTATACTGTCTTGCAGTTCATCTATGTCTTCAAACAAATCCTCAGTAACAACAGCACCGTCCTTATTATAAGTCCTTTGATACCTTGAAAGACTATCCACTTTCTCTACAACTTCGTGCTCCTCCAGCATCGTATGTATCTCTTCAATCATTTTGATTGTTTCTGGCACAAATAAATCTTTGTCTTGCTCTCTAGACTTTATACCAATTACAAGGCTCTCTGTGCTTCCAAATAAATCTCTCATTTTTTCATGAGCCAATAAAGTTGTATCACCCTCAAGGAACCACATCTCATTAGAATTATTAATGCCAATGGGGTTTTTAGTGATCGTAAAAAACGACACAAAAACAATAAAAAACGTAAAAGACAAAATCACCAATCTATTTCTTACGACGCACCTACCCCAAGCTTCTGTAAACATCTCGAAATCCCTCATATGAATATTCGTGAGATAGTTTATGTTTAATAAAAAAACAAGGTATACCTTACGTCAATTGAACTTTAGACTCTAAGAAACTTCTATAAATTGACTTATTAGAGGAATTAATACCTCAGGAATATCTTCCTGGCAAAAATGACCGGCATTTTCAAATGTTGTTACTGGTCCGTTAGGAAAAAGCTCTTTGAAATCAGCAATAGCATACTTACTATCAAATGCATTGTCTTTTAACCCAAAAGCCAACATTGCAGGCTTCTGTTTTAGCTTTTCAAGATTACCGGTTTTTAACCCCTCGATCATATATTCACGTATTCTTCCCAAAATAACATCTAAAGGAAACTGTATGGCACCTAAACAACTTTCCCTATTGGGAAACTGAGTTGCATAGGCTTTTATCCAATTTTGATCTATTGTTGCTGAATTTTCAAAACCTATTATCTTCATAACTGATAGAACTGTTGACCCAGCTTCTCCTAAAATACCTTCTAACGTGCCTTGGTCATAATGTTTCTTAATCCAACTAAACCAGGGAGTTGGTTTTTTTGGGTATTCAACTCGGCTTAAAGAAGTTGCTGTATTTAATAGAATAATTCTCTTAACTTTATCTGGATACCTAAGTGAGAGTTGACCAGAAATTGGCCCCCCCCCAGTCTTGCCCAATTAATGTTATATTGTCTAAATCAAGATGCTTTATTAATGCTGCCAGATTCTCTGTATGTGTCCTCAATGTATAAACTTTATCTTGCGGTGTTTCAGATTTTCCGAAACCCATATGATCGGGAACTACTACTCTAAAGTTTTTTGAAAACTCTTTAATAAAATTTCGGTAAATATAACCCCAAGTTGGTTCACCATGAAGAAAAACAAGTGTTTCACTTCCCTTGGGTCCCTCGTCTACATAATGCTGTTTAAACCCATTTCCTAAAAAAAAAGTTTGGTAGGAACGGCCAAGAACCATTAAATGTCTCATTCTGATCAATCATGATATACTATCCTGGAAAATTCTTAATATAAATTAAGAGTATTAAATAATAACTGAATTAACAAAACAAATATGCATATAATTTTAACCGGAGGAACAGACGGCATCGGATTCTCAGCCGTAAAACAATTTCTTAAAATGGGGCATTCACTTCATTTGACTTATAGATCAATTAATAAACTTAAAAAACTTCACTCTTTTATAGAATCTAAAAATCTGGGAAAATTGGTTTTTTTCTATAAGTGCGATATTTCTGAGCCAGATAATATCAATTATTTTGTATCTGAACTAAGTAAGAAAAAGATTGCCTTTGACTGTCTTATCAATAACGCAGGAGTAATTTTATTTAAAAAATCATTTAATTCCAGAGGGTTAGAAAAGGTTTTTGCAATAAACCATTTAGGAAGTTTTTATCTAACAAAATTACTTTTGGAAAAAAAATTAATCCATGCAAACGGTAAAATTATTAATGTCGGCAGTAGTGCACATCAAAAAAGCTAGTCTGGACTTTGACGATTTAGACAGCAAGAAAACCAAAAGTTGGTACACGAGGTATTCTAGATCAAAATTATGTAATCTACTATTTACATTTGAACTTGCAAAAAAATTGAAAAATAATGGAATTACCGTGAACTGCATGCATCCTGGAATTGTAAGTACAAATATTGCCCAAGACCGAATAGGGTTAATGCAGTTCATAATAAAAACAGTCCTCAAGCTAAAGGGTATATCTCCTAACGAGGGAGCAGATACTATAATTTTTCTTGCGACTGATAAATCTGTTTCACATATATCTGGCAAATATTTCGTAAAAAGAAAAATAAGTAAGACTTCCCCGTATGCAGAAAACATTTCATACGCTGCGAAATTATGGGACGCAAGCGAAAATATTGTAAAAAGTTTTAAATTTTAATGAAAAGAATAAGCTACATAGTTTTAATTATTTTTCTTAACTCCGCAAGCCAATCTTTTTCAAAGAGCAGCGATGTATATGAGTATTGGTTAAATAATTTCTTGTTTGAAAAAATAAGAGAAAATACGACAGGCATTAGAACCACCAATCTTATAACCTTGCATTTAAAGGAAAAATTAAAAAATTATAAGAGTACAAAAATTATCCTGGAAAATCTTTCACAAGCCGAATTTTCTCAACCAGAGAAATATTTTAAGGAAGAGATTCTTAATACGAAAACGATTTACGGCAAAAAACTAAAAATCAAGTTAGAAAATGACTTAAAAAATATTGAAAGAGAATATAGAGTAGATAGAAATATTCTGTTGGCTATTTGGGCTAATGAAACTTTTTTCGGTAGGGCTGGTCCAAATTTGGACGGGCTACAGATTTTATCAATCCTCAGTTTTTCGTCGGATAAAAGAAATTTTTTTCTTAAAGAGTTTTTATATCTCGTTCAAATCATAGAAAAATATAAAATAGATATTGAAACTCTTAAAACATCTACCACCGGTGCATTAGGACAACCTCAATTTCTACCATCAACTTATCTAAAATTTGGGATTGATTTTGATAATGACAGAATTGCAGATATTTGGGATAGTGAAAAAGATACTTTAGCTTCAATTGCTAACTATTTAAGTAAACATGGCTGGAATGAGAAAAGAGAATGGGGCTTTGAAGTTAAGATACCCAGCACCATTAAATGTCATCTTGAAGGACCAGACCATTCAAGAACACTAGCTCAATGGGAAAAACTAGGTTTAGTTAGAGCAAGCAAGAAACCTTTCCCGAAAAAAGAAAAAAATGAGTCATTCAACCTACTCTTTCCATCAGGAACTTTTGGACCAATATATCTGGTAAGCAAGAATTTTTATGTTTTGAAGCAGTATAATAACTCAGACCTTTACGCTCTATCAGTAGGGTTTCTGGCGGATAAATTGAAATATAGGAATCATAATTTTTATACCAACTGGCAAAATACTCGAAAAATAAATAAAGATGATATAATTAAACTACAAAAAAAGTTGTCTGTGCATTTCGATGTTGGAGGAATAGACGGTTTAATTGGCTATAAAACAAGGCGCGCTATTGGTTTTTATCAAAAAGAAAGCAACATCAAGGAAACTTGCTGGCCTTAATCTAAAAAATATGATTATTAATCATTTTCTAAGAGAATTTGATAGCCAATGGTTGCCATTTCTTCTGCTCTAGTCACTTGTTCAGACACATCAGAACTTCCGGTACTTACGTTTCCTAACATCGTTCTTGCGGCAACTCCAAAAATAATTGCGGCACTTCGAAAAAAAGAAAAGGATAAAAACAAAGGCCAATTCGGAATCGAAGGTCTATTAGAAAAACTCATGTACAAGTCTAAAAACTCTTCCTCAGAGGGTATGCCAAGTTCATCAAGATTTTGTTTGTCTAACCCATATCTGTAAGGTATACAAAAATACCCTAAGTCAGCTAATGGATGGCCAATAGTAGACAACTCCCAGTCTAAAATACCTATAATTTTTGGATCTTTGCCGTGAACAATAGTATTTCCTAGCCTGTAATCTCCGTGGGCAATACTGATTTCATCAGGAATAATAGATTTAAATTGAAGCCTCTCACTGAGCAAATCCATTTTTTTAAAATCTACTTTTATTTTAAGATCTTCTTTAGATCTTTTATACTGGTTTGACCATAGAGTGACTTGACGAGCTAAATATCCCTCTGGCCTACCAAATGATTGTAACCCTACTGATAAATAATCAATATTATGCAATTTAGCCAACGTTCTGGCCAAAGAAACATAAACATTTCTTCTTTCAATGTTAGAATATCCCTCCATTGCTGGTGAAGTTATTATTCTCCCTTCAATGTATTCCATTAGAAAAAATTCAGTTCCTATGATTTCAGGATTATCACAATACCCTATCATTTTTGGTACTGGTACATCTGTATTACCTAGAGCGGACATAACCTTAAACTCTCTATCAACTGCATGAGCTTTAGGTAAAAGTTTTCCCGGCGGTTTTTTTCTCAATACATATTTTTTTTGTTCACTTTGAACAAGAAAAGTAGGATTAGACATTCCTCCCTGAAATTGCAATATTTTCACCTCTTCAACACTTTTATGAACTGAATTCATCCAGTCTTTTAATTTTACCAGATCAAATTTGTGCTTTTGCAGGGGTTCTATTAGTTCCTGGTCATCTTTTCTCATGTAAAAAAATTCCTACCTAAAATCTTACCATGCATCTATGTAATTTGTTTTTTTATTTAACTGTGATGATATTTTTGTATTTTTTATTAGCATTGAAATCCACTTTCGTGTCTCAGCTGGGTCTAGCACGGTATCAAATTCAAGTAGGCTTGCAGCATTTATCCCCTTGCCTTTTTCATAGAGATCATCAACAAGCTTTCTAAATAATTGATCTCTTTTCTCAAAATTTTCCTCTGCCTCTAATTCTTTTCGGTACCCAAGCTTTACAGCACCCTCAAGCCCCATTGCACCTATCTCTGCCGTGGGCCAGCCGACAACAAATTGTGGAGCTATAAAGCTGCCTCCAGCCATTGCCTGAGCTCCTAGACCATACGCCTTCCTTAAGACTATTGTCATCATTGGCACTGAGATATTGGCTCCTACCAAAAACAACCTACAGCAATGACGTACTAATCCAGTTTTTTCTACTTCTGGACCAACCATCATACCTGGAGTATCGCATAGGCTCAAAATGGGTATTTTATAGTTTTCACATATTTGGATAAACCGAGAAGCTTTATCAGCACAGTCACTATCAATGGCACCTGCTAAATACATCGGGTTATTTCCTATTAAGCCAATAGGTCTTCCTTCAACACGGATGAACCCTGTAAACATACCCTTCGCAAAACCTGCTTTAATTTCTAGAATCGAACCCTTGTCAGCTATTAATTCGATCACCTCATGTATATCGTAAACTTCTAATCTATTTTCCGGTATCACATTTCTTAAATCTTTAACATTTGGTTCCTTCCATTCACAAAAGTTACCTTGAAAGTATGAGAGATATTTCTTTGAAACATCAACGGCCTCATCTTCATTTTCAACGAGTATATCAATTACACCGTTAGGATATTGAACCGAAGCTGGGCCTACCTCCTCAGGTTTGAAGATTCCTAATCCTCCTCCCTCAATCATTGCAGGGCCACCCATTCCAAGATTTAGATCCTTTGTAGCAATTATTACGTCACAACAACCTAACAATGCCGCATTTCCAGCAAAAAGACGACCAGAACCAATCCCAATTAAAGGAACAAGACCCGATAGTTTTGGAAAATCATGGAATGAAGGAATGTTCAGGCCAGCTATGTTCTGATCTCCAGCATCTACGTCTCCCGGTCTTCCACCGCCACCTTCACAGAAGAATATTAAAGGAATTTCAAGATCTTTTACAACGTTGATCATTCTATCTAATTTTTTATGATTATTCATTCCTTGGGTGCCCGCTAGCACCATGTAATCGTAATGCATTATTGCTGTTTTGGTCCTTTTTGCATCAAATAAATTCGAGTTTACATTACTTATTCCTGTTATCAGACCATCCGCTGGGGTATTTTCTATAAGATCACTCAATGATCTTCGAGATCTCTGAGCTGCATAAACTAGATCACCATATTCAAAAAATTCATTATTATCGGTAAGTCTCTTTATATTTTCTCTAGCGGTTCTTTTTCCTAATAATTTTCTTTTTTTAACAGCAACCGATCTATTTTTATCTAAATTATAGCTTCTACGCTTTTGTAATTCTTTAAGATCATCTCTAATTGCTTTCGACTTTTTTGAGCTCTTTAATTTTAAACTGGATTCAATACTCCCCTTTATGGGCAGGAGCTCAAACAAATTAGAGTTAATTGAAACGGTGTCACCAACTTCAACGAAGATATTTCCTATTTTTCCAGACCTCTCAACTTTCAAAGAATGATGCATCTTCATAGACTCTTGTATTAAGACAGCATCGCCCTTGTTTACCTTTTGGCCATTCGAAATATTTATTTCAATAATTGTTCCTATGAGATTAGATTTTATAACGCATTGATTATCACTGTTAATTATGGGTTCAGTTTTTTGTGGAGACTTTTGGCTTTGAATATTTTTTAAAACAGGATCAGATTTATTCCCATTTTTTATAGATAAAAGATATTTATTTAAATTTTTGTCCAGAGTCGATGTATCAAAACTAGCTTCAAAAAATTCCTCGTTTCTTAGAATACTAATCAACAAATTTTTGTTGGTAGCGATTCCTTTTACTACTGATTTCTCTAATGCAAATATGAGTTTCTTTACAGCATCATTTACACCAAATTCACTTGAAGCAATGATTTTAGTTAATAGGCTGTCATAATGCCCCTTGTTTTCATATCCTACTTTTCCATAGCCATCAAACCTCAAGCCTGGGCCTGAAACAATATTATATTCTTGAATAATTCCTAAACCAGGAAGTAAGGTCTTATTTACATCATATTCTTCCATATTAAGTCGAGCTTGTATTGATGCCCTATTACCTAATTTGATTGGAATTTCTACTTTTAAATCTTTTATCTTTAAACCAGAAAAAATATTTATTTGTGCCCTAACTAGATCTACTCTTGTTAGTTCCTCTGTAATCGTATGTTCTACTTGTATTCGAGGGTTGACCTCTATAAAGAATATTTTTTGCTCCTTATTTACAAGAAACTCAACAGTTGCTAGCCCTTTCAAAGATACTTCTTCACAAATTCTTGTTGCATATTGATAAATGAGATTTTTTGTAGATTGCTTTAAGTTAGGTGCAGGCGTTATCTCAATAATTTTTTGAAAATTCCTCTGAAACGAGCAATCTCTCTCAAACAAGTGGATGCACTTTTCTCCATCACCCAATATTTGAACCTCAATATGTCTCGCATTTTCTATATATTCCTCTGCAAAAATGCAACTAGAACCTGAAAATGATAGAGCTTCATTTTTTATAACATTATAAGTATCCTCATAATTATTACCTTTAGAAATAAGCCTTGATCCTCTTCCACCGCCACCAAAATTGGACTTTAAAATAATGTTTTTACTTTTTGTTTTCTTGAAGATATTTGTAATATCTAGTGAAGATCTGATTTCCCCAAAAGTTCGGCAAACTGGAATTTTTAATTTTTGTGCAAGTATCTTAGATTCTTCTTTATCACCAAACTTTTTTAGTACATCTTTATTAGGCCCAAGGAATATTATCGAATTTTTTTCGCATTGATGGCAAAACTCCGCGCTCTCACTAAGAAAACCATAACCTGGGTGAACAGCTTCTATGTTATTCCCTTTTAAAACTTTAATAATAGACTGTATGTTTGTGTATGATGAAGGACCAGTGCCCGGAATTAAAAAGTTGTTTTCCATATAAGATAGATGATCACTAGAAGCGTCATCATCCGCATATATGCCATATGATTTTATGCTCATTTCTGTTAAGGTTTTGGCAATACGAATTGCAATCTCACCTCTATTGGCAATTAATACAGAACTTATTTTTTTCATGGATCATATTTTTCTTTATTAAATTTATTAACATATCTTATTTATAGATACTTATTGTCTTCGTTGGCAAACCTTCAGCAATATTATCTGGAACAAAAAAGTCCCTAATCAATTCATTAGCAGAGATTTGATACTTAGAAAAATCGGTTTCGCCAGCATCTCTTAAAACATTTTCATCAATAAAAAAGTTTCCAGTACAAGTTTTTGGATCCTTGCTAAGTATTTCAAAGGCTGCATCAGCCATAATGCTCACATCACGGCTACTTTTAGCAGTATTTTCTCCACCCAAAACATTTCTTACAGCAGCTGTATCAATAGCTGTCAGCGGCCAAAGAGAATTGACAGCAATAGAAAATTTCTTAAATTCACGGGCGTGTCCAAGAGTTAACAGACTCATACCCATTTTTGAAATTGTATAAGCAACATGGGGAGCAAACCATTTGTCATTCAGATCCAATGGTGGAGAAAAGGTTAAGATATGTGCACAGTCACTTTTTCTTAAATATGGCAGACAGGTTTTCGACACCAGAAAAGTACCACGAGTATTAATGTCTTGCATCAGATCATACCTTTTCATGTCAACCCCAGCTGTTGGAAATGGGACTATCGCGCTTGCATTATTAATGCAGATGTCAATACCTCCAAAATGTTTTACACCTTTTTTTACAGCTTCAATGACATTATCTTCGGAACGAATATCACAAACGATAGGAAAGCATTTACCTCCAATAGATTCGATTTCCTTCGCGGCAGTAAATATTGTTCCAGGTAGTTTTGGATGAGGTTTAGCTGTTTTAGCAGCAATTATTATATTTGCTCCTT
>CACFNV010000027.1 GCA_902567635.1 uncultured Alphaproteobacteria bacterium | reverse complement strand
GGATGTCAGTTGGTAGCAACTTGTGATATTGCTGTTGCATCAGAAGAAGCATCCTTTGGGGTCAACGGTGTGAACATTGGGCTATTTTGTTCTACACCAATGGTTGCTTTATCACGAAACATTAGCAGAAAAAAAACTTTCGAAATGTTAACAACCGGAGATTTTCTTGACCCTTTTCAAGCTAAGGAATTTGGTTTGGTTAATAAAGTATTAAATTGTAAAGATTTATCAGCGGGAACAATAGAAATAGCTGAGAAAATAGCATCAAAACTCTCTCGAGCAGTAAAAATAGGAAAAGAGGCATTCTATAAACAAGCTGAGATGGAAGTAGAAGAAGCTTATGCTTATACATCCTCTGTAATGGTCGAAAATCTATTATATAAAGAGACAGAAAAGGGAATTAATGCGTTTATACAAAAAAACCCTCAGCCTAAGTGGGAATAAAATAAAAATCTAGATAGTAATTTTTTCTCTTATGGGAAAATAAGTATTAAAAAATAAATTAACAAAGGCTAAAATCAAAATTATTGCAGTAAACTGATGCAGACTTGCCATCAATAATGGGGCACTATAAAGAACGGTAATAACACCTAAAATTATTTGAAAAATTAGTATTAAAAAGAAATAGTTACTGGCCGATTTTATTTTTCTATACGCAATTTTTCTTGAAAAAATCCACATAAACAATACTGAAATAAATAAAACATAACCAATTATTCTATGGTTAAACTGAACTAGACCGGGGTTTTCAAAAAAATTTGATAAGAACGGTTCATACCCGAAAATATTATCAGGAATAAAACTTCCATTCATCAACGGCCAATCATTATACCCCCTACCTGCGTCTATCCCTGCTACCAGCGCTCCCAGAACTAATTGCAGATAAGAAAGTACTCCAACCACAATTACTATCCTTAAAAAAAGTTTGTTCCTATATCTGATGGATTCAAACATGTTAATTGAGTTATTACTTATTCTCAATATTGCCCAGTAGATATAAAATAAAATTATGAATGCCATGGAAAGATGAATAGCAAGTCGATAAGAAAAAACATCTACAACTCTTCCAGATAAACCGGAAGAGACCATCCACCATCCCAGAAATCCTTGAAAACCTCCTAACATACCTATTCCTATAAAATATAAAATCCAATTTTTAGGAATTCGTCTGGTGAACAAAAAAAATGAAAACCCTATAAGCCAGATTAAACCGACAAATCTAGCTAATTGTCTATGTCCCCATTCCCACCAATATATAAATTTAAACTCATCCATCGCGATATCAAAGTTAACAAGCTTAAATTCAGGAATAGCTTTATATTTTTCAAATTCTTTTATCCAAGCCAATTCATCCAATGGAGGAAACATTCCTGTAACCGGTTTCCACTCAACAATTGACAAACCCGAGTCTGTAAGACGAGTAAGTCCTCCAACTATAATCAAAAAGACTAATGTGATTAATAAACTCCATAGCCAAATAACCACACCTTTATCATATTCTACAGAAGAGGTAGTAGAATTCAGACTATGCCCATCTTCCGTTAATGGTTTTTTTTCTACTTCTTCAAAAAGCTTTCTACCATTGGACATCGATTAATAATCCTTTTAATTCCTATATGATAACGTAGATCGATATTGTAAAAAAGAAGTTTTATATATCTTTTTTAACCAAAGATTTCACTACTCCATGCAAAATTTTTATATCTTCTTTGCTCAAGTCCAAACCATAAAAAAGCTTTCTTAATCTTGTTTTCATTCTCTTTTTTTTTCCCTCTGGGAAAAAGAATCCACCTGTATCTAACTCGGTTTCTATCCTCTCCACAAAATTTGAAATTTCCTCATATCGTGCTTTTTCTGAACTATTTTCTTTAGGTTTTATTTGGTTGAAAGATCCTTCTATATCACAAATAGAAAGTTGATATGCCATCAGCAATACACTTTGAGCTAGGTTTAATGAGCTAAATTTTGGATTTGTAGGAACCCTAATTATTTTCTTTGAGATAAATAACTCTTCATTTGATAAACCAGCCCGCTCTCCTCCAAAAAGAATTCCAATTTTTTGGCCACTTCTACTCTCATTAAGTATTATTTTTGACCCTTCTTCAGGTGTCACTACTTCATTAAATTTGTACCTTGTTCTAGCACTGGTAGCCCAAACCTGATTAAGATCTTTACACGCCTCAATTACGTTGTTAAAAACCTTAGCTTGATCCAATACTCGCGCTGCCCCCGAAGCTAATGCAATTGCTTTTTCATTTGGAAACTCTTCTCTTGGATCAACAATTCTTAAGTTATAAAAACCAAAGTTTAACATCCCTCTTGCCACCGCCCCAACGTTTTCAATTAGCTGTGGTCTCACCAAAATAAATACTGGAAGCACTTTGCGCATTTATATTAATCTCATAGTTAATCAACCCTTTTCTTTCGGTCTACTTTCCCCTAAAAAGGTACTGTCGACTCACATAGTGTTTTCATACACACTAATCAAAGATCATTTTAAATTTTAATATTCAACAAAAAAAGAGAAAATTTATGACTAAAATTAAAGTTTCAAACCCTGTGGTGGAAATGGATGGCGACGAGATGACCAGAATAATTTGGGAGTTTATAAAGCAAAAACTAATTCTGCCATACTTAGATATCCCATTAGAATATTATGATTTGGGTATTGAAGAACGGGACAAGACAAATGATCAGGTAACCATTAACGCTGCCAACGCTACTCTAAAACACGGGGTCGCCGTAAAGTGTGCAACCATAACCCCTGATGAAGAAAGAGTGGAGGAATTCAACCTTAAGAAAATGTGGAGATCGCCAAATGGCACAATTCGAAATATTCTTGGTGGTGTTGTTTTTCGAGCCCCAATTATTTGTCAAAATGTCCCTAGGTTGGTGCCGGGATGGAACAAGCCTATTGTGGTTGGGAGACACGCATTTGGAGATCAATACAGAGCCACTGATTTTAAATTTCCCGGGAAAGGTAAATTATTTATGAAATTCGTTTCAGATGATGGGAAAGAAATCGAACACGAAGTTTTTGATGCTCCATCTTCAGGAATAGCTTTGGGGATGTATAATCTTGATCAGTCAATTATCGATTTTGCAAGAGCCTCAATGAATTATGGGCTTAAAATGAATTGGGATGTTTACCTTTCAACTAAGAATACAATTCTGAAAGCATATGATGGAAGATTCAAAGATCTTTTTCAAAAGGTCTACGAGGAAGAGTTCGAAGAACAGTTTAAAAAAATTAATATAATTTATGAACATCGTTTAATAGACGATATGGTTGCGTGTGCTTTAAAATGGTCAGGAGGTTTTGTTTGGGCTTGCAAAAATTACGATGGGGATGTCCAATCTGATACCGTAGCACAAGGATTTGGTTCACTGGGATTAATGACAAGCCAACTAATGACCCCTGACGGAAAAATAGTGGAAGCTGAAGCAGCGCATGGAACAGTAACTAGGCATTATAGAGCCCATCAAAGAGGAGAAGAAACATCCACTAACTCCATTGCTTCTATTTATGCATGGACCGGAGGCCTTAAGCATAGAGCGAAATTAGATAATAATGAGCAATTGAAAAAATTCGCTGAAACCTTGGAAAAAGTAGTTATAGATACTGTGGAAAGCGGTAATATGACGAAGGATCTAGCTATACTTGTTAGCAATGATCAAAGATGGTTAACAACCCAAGAATTTTTAGAGAAAGTTAATAAAAATCTTGAACAAAAGTTAACTTCAATTGAATTATAAATATGTTTCTAATTGCTTAATTTTTTTTTCAAGTAGTTCTCTATAAAAGATATCGCGTTTTCAGATTCTTCAGGTTTGGTACCGCCTCCTTGAGCAAAATCAAGCCGACCGCCTCCTCCTTTACCACCGGTCTTTTCGGACAAAAGCCTAACTATTTCAACAGCGGAAACAAGTTCACTTATTATGTTTGAAACACCAACAGCTATGGCTACTTTATCTTTAAATTTTGAAACAAAAACCACGATTATACTTTCCTCTTTTGACTTAATGTTGTCAATAAAGCCTCTTAACTCCTTCATCTCAACCTCATTAACAATCTTTCCTAAAAAAGAAATATCAGGGGTTAGTTTATTTAATTTGTCAGAACTATTAGCTATGTTTTGGTAAAACAAATCTTCGCTTAATTTCTTTATTTTTTCTTCTAAGACTTTTTTTTCACTCAAAATACCCTCAATTCTATCAAATAGTTTGCTCGGACTTATGTTCAAAAGCTCTGAAGAATTTAAGTTTACTTTTTGAATATCTTCAATGAATTGTATTGCTCGGTTACCTGTTACAGCTTCAATGCGTCTAACCCCACTTGAAGATGCTGTATCACCTAAAATTTTGATAAGTCCAATTTCTCCTGTTGACCTAACATGCAGCCCCCCACAAAGCTCTATGGAAAAATACTTTTCATCCTCTAAACCAAGTTTTACTACTCTAACATCTTCACTATATTTTTCTCCAAAAAGTGCTCGTGCGCCAGTTTTCTTAGCTTCTTCAAGAGGCATAGTCTCGGTTACAACTGCAGAGTTTAGTCTAACATACCTATTTGCTAACTGCTCAATTAAAAAAATTTGGTCAGTTGTCACGGGCATATCATGACTAAAATCAAACCTTAAACGCTCACTATTATTTAATGATCCCTTTTGAGATACATGAGATCCCAACAGCTGCCTAAGTGACTCATGGACGAGATGAGTACTAGAATGATTCCTTCTAACCCGCTGACGAAAAATCTTATCAACTGTTTGCTCTATTTTTTCTCCAACTGTAATTGATCCTTTTTTAATGGTCACCAAATGAATAAATATAGAGCCTATTCGTTTGGTATCCGTAACATCTCCCTCTCCGTTTTCACCAATTATCTTGCCTATATCTCCAACCTGGCCACCAGCCTCTCCGTAAAAACAGGTTTGATTAAAGATAACAAATCCAGTTTGATTTTTTGATAAAGATTTTGATTGGTGATTTTCAAAAATTATGTTGGTGAGTAACCCCTCAACTTCATGTTTATTGTAGCCCAAAAACTCAGTTGGAGCCAGTGTTGTGCGTAACTCGGTCCATAATTTGTCTTCTGACTTGTCTCCTGAACCAACCCAAGCTAATCGAGCTTTTTCTTTCTGTGCTTGCATTTCAATATCGAAAGCTTTTGTGTCAACCAATATACCTTCTTCTCTTAAAACATCTTGAGTTAAATCTAAGGGAAATCCATATGTATCATATAGCTTGAATGCAGTTTTACCTGAAAAATAATCTCCTTTGGACAAAGATATAGTATCCTCGCTGAGTAGCCTTAATCCTCTTTCAAGAGTCTGTTTAAAACGCGTTTCCTCTAATTTGAGACTTTTCTCAATTAATTCCTTAGTTTCAATCAACTCAGGGAATGCATCGCCCATCAAACCAATTAGAGACGGAACAAGTTTATAAAGATGTGGTTCATCACAACCAAGTAAGTGGGAATGCCTCATAGCCCTTCTCATTATTCTCCGTAACACGTATCCTCTTCCTTCATTAGACGGCATTACTCCATCAGCAATCAAGAAAGCGGACGAACGTAGATGATCAGCAATTACCCGGTGATGCACATTAATCGAATCTTTATTTTCAGTATTAGAAAATTCAGCAGAAGATCGAATAAGTTTTTTGAAAAGATCTGTATCGTAATTATCATGCTCTCCTTGGAGTACTGCAGCTATTCTCTCCAAACCCATTCCAGTATCAATCGAAGGTCTTGGAAGATCAATTCTCTCATTCTCTGAAACCTGCTCAAATTGCATAAAAACCAAATTCCATATCTCAATAAATCGATCCCCATCTTCATTAGGGGAACCTGGAGGCCCTCCTTTTATAGAAGGCCCGTGGTCAAAGAAAATCTCTGAACACGGACCACAGGGACCTAACGACCCCATAGACCAAAAGTTGTCACTTGTAGAAATTTTAATAATTTTTTCGTCGTTAAGACCAGAAATCTTCTTCCATAGGTCTGCTGCATCCTCATCCTCATGATAAACCGTTACTAATAGTTTTTCTTTAGGAAGACCAAACTCTTTTGTTAAAAGATCCCACGAAAACGAAATTGCGTCTTCCTTAAAATAATCTCCAAAAGAAAAATTTCCTAACATTTCAAAAAATGTATGATGCCTAGCAGTATAACCAACATTATCTAGATCGTTATGCTTTCCACCTGCTCTGACACACTTTTGAGAGGTTACTGCTTTATCATAGGTTCTACTATCTATGCCTGTAAAAACATTTTTAAATTGAACCATACCAGAATTTGTGAACATAAGAGTAGGATCATTATCTGGTACAAGAGGTGAGCTATTAACAACCTCGTGACCCCGAGATCCAAAAAAACTTATAAAAGTTTCTCGAATTTCTTTTAAAAGCATAAAATTTTTTCCAGTTATTTACTCAATACAATATAACATACAAAGTTTTATCAACTTTTTAAACTCATTAACCAGAAAATTTACTCACTATTATTTATGACCTGATTATCTTCGTCTTTGACATTTAAATCAAAGGAAATTCTAATTTTCTCCTCTATTTCAGCACATATCTTCTCATTTTCTTTTAAGAATATTTTTGCATTCTCTCGCCCTTGACCAATACGCTCTTCTCCGTATGAAAACCAAGCACCAGACTTTTCAATAATTCCTTCTTTTACACCTATATCTATAATTTCACCTGTTTTTGATATTCCTTCTCCATACATTATATCAAACTCAACTTGTTTAAACGGAGGCGCAACTTTGTTTTTTACAACTTTCACTCTCGTAGCATTTCCAACCACTTCGTCTCTGTCTTTAAGAGCTCCAATTCTACGAATATCTAATCTAACAGAAGAATAAAACTTTAAAGCATTACCTCCTGTAGTAGTCTCTGGACTTCCAAACATGACACCAATTTTCATTCTAATTTGATTAATAAATATAACCATACAATTTGATCTACTTATTGATCCTGTTAATTTTCTCATTGCTTGGCTCATTAATCTTGCCTGGGCTCCAACTTGTGCATCTCCCATATCACCTTCAAGTTCAGATCTTGGGGTTAAAGCGGCAACACTATCAACCACTACCACAGAAACAGCTCCTGACCTGACTAAAGTTTCAGTAATTTCCAATGCCTGTTCTCCTGCATCTGGTTGAGAAATAAGTAAATCATCTAAATTTACACCTAGTTTTTTTGCATAACTTGGGTCAAGAGCGTGTTCTGCATCAACAAATGCACAAATACCACCATTTTTTTGTTCTTGCGCAATAACGTGAAGTGCTAAAGTTGTTTTCCCCGAGCTTTCTGGGCCATAAACTTCGATAATCCTTCCTTTTGGTAGTCCACCTATTCCTAAAGCTACATCCAAACCAATTGATCCAGTAGAAACGGATTCAATATCCATTACAGGGTTATCTTGACCAAGCTTCATAATTGAACCCTTACCAAAACTTCGCTCTATTTGAGCCAAGGCAGAATCTAAAGCCTTTTCTTTATCCATTGTTTTTCTTTCTGAGATATTTATTAAATTTTCCATAAATAGAATCCTTTTCTTTAACATATAAAAACCAAGACAACTAGATATTTAATATATATGTTCTTACTTTGTTCTTTTTTATTTTGCAACAAGAAAATTTAAAAATCATCACAAAACTAATTATTTTTCAGTAACTCTGCACAATAAAACCCATCACCAATTTCACTAGGGTAATAATTTTTTTGTCTGACTATTGAAAATCTGGGGTTTTTTGAGATGAAACTCTCTATGACACTCTCATTTTCTGATCTAAGAAGTGAGCACGTTATGTAAATTAATTTACCATTATCTTTCAGCAAATTTTTTGCTTGGCGCAATAAGCTAAACTGAAGCCTAATTAAATCATCAATTAGTTTTTGATTTATCCTCCATTTTTGCTGCGGATTTCTGCTCCAAGCACCAGACCCTGAACAAGGAACGTCCAATACGACACAATCAAAAGATTTGTAAAATTTGTTAATTTCTTTTTTTTCAATAATGTGTACATCTGTACCTGCTTTTTTGCTCTAAAGCGTAGCTTTTCCAATTTTATTTTATCTTTATCATAAGCAAAAAAACTTCCTCTACCTTTTCGTAAAGATGCTAAACACAGAATTTTCCCTCCCGCCCCCGAACAAAAGTCTAAAAACTTTTCATATTCAAGAAAATTGCAATCCTCTATAACCTTTTGAGAGTTTAGGTCCTGAAATTCAAATAAGCCTTCTTGGAAACTTTGAGACATTTTCACACGTCGAAAATTATTTAAAATTCTTAATCCCTGAACGGAACCACGGCAGATCTCTGTATCAACTCCCTCATTTTTTAACTTTTCTTTAACTTTAAATAAATCTGCCTTACGTAAATTTACTCTTATAGAAATTGGTGACCTACGATCCAAAATGCTCATTATAATTTCAAATCTTTCAGCAAGAGAAAATTTTAAATCTTCAATAAGAAAATCAGGTACATTATATTTAATAACAAAAAATTTTACCTTATTAGCTATGAATTTTTTGAGAACATTTCCCTCTATAATATTTAATTGGCTTGGGCCGTATTTACTTCCTGTAAAAATATCTTCTATTTTTTTTGATTTGTAGAGAATATAAGAAAATATAAGACTTCTCCCACTCTCGTAAATATTTTCACCTTCAAAAGGATGCTTTAAAGTATTTCTTAATCTTAAAACATCAAAAACAATATCTCTTATTTTTTCTCGATCGCTGGATCCTGCAAACTTATTATTTCTATTCCAAGTTTCTAAAATATTGTTTAAATTTCTTCCCTTTAGAAACTCATCTAAAATTTCTATAGCTGCTTTAGCTCTAGCATCATCTTTCATCTATCTAACTGATAAAGTAATTTGGAGCCTGTCTTGTGATATGAACATCATGAACATGACTCTCTCTGAGACCCGCATTTGTTATCTTTACAAACTTACAATTTTTTTGCATGGCAGAAATCGTCGGGTTACCAGTATAACCCATTGCGGATTTTAAACCTCCCAAAAGTTGGTGAAGCACTTTATTAACCGATCCTTTATACGAAACATGTCCTTCTATACCCTCTGGTATTAGCTTATCTGCTTCAACTTCTTTTTGAAAATATCTGTCAGCAGATCCTCTAGCCATTGCCCCTACAGACCCCATACCTCTGTAGTTTTTAACACTTCTTCCTTGATAATAAAGCACGTCTCCCGGTGTCTCATCAGTGCCTGCTAATAATGAGCCAATCATAACTCCAGAAGCCCCTGCAGCTATTGCCTTGGCGAAATCACCTGAATACTTTATACCTCCATCTGCAATAATAGGTTTTCCATATTTTGACGCTTCCTCACAACACTCTAGCAAGGCTGTAAACTGGGGCACTCCAACACCTGCTACGATTCTGGTAGTGCAAATTGATCCCGGTCCAATGCCCACCTTAACTGCATCTGCTCCAGCCAAAAACAGATCCCGTGTTGCTTGGGAGGTAGCTACATTACCTGCCATAATATCAACATTTGAAAATTTATTTTTTAATCTTTCAACAGCCTTTAATACTTGTATTGAATGGCCGTGAGCAGTATCAATTACTATAATATCAACTCCAGATTCAACTAAAGCCAAAGATCTCCTGTAACCTTTTTCACCAACCGAGGACGCCGCTCCAACTTGTAATCTTCCCATTCTATCCTTTGTTGCAAGCGGATTGAGAACAGAGTTTTCAAGATCCTTCACCGTAATCAAACCCACCAAGTAATTCTTTTTATCAACTATTAGAAGCTTCTCTATTCGCCTCTCTAACAAAAGATTCTTTGCCATCTTATTATCGACTGGTTCTCTTATTACAGCCAAATTTTCTTTAGTCATCATTTCTTTTACAGGGGTATTTAGGTTCTCAACAAAGCGCATGTCTCTGTTAGTCAAAATGCCTCGCAAAATATTTTTGTCATTTACCACCGGAAAACCTGTAACCTTAAGTTTTTTTTGTAGGTCTAAAGCGTCTCTTAAAGTTTGACTCTCTTTTAATGTGACTGGTTTATAGACAATAGCGCTTTCAAACCTTTTAACATCGTTAACACAAGTCACCTGCTCTTTAATTGACAAATTTCTATGAATTACACCCAGACCTCCAAACTGTGCCATGGCAATTGCCATCCTAGACTCAGTCACTGTGTCCATTGCAGATGATATTATCGGAGTATTTAGTGAAAGATTTTTTGTAATCCAAGTTTCTGTATTAGCTTGATATGGTAAAATATCTGAGGCAGAGGGAACAAGTAGTATATCGTCAAAGGTTAAAGCTTCTATTATTTCCATTTAATTAAACTCCTATACTTTTAGTTGTTTTGCGACCAAATATTTTTCTGACGATGATGCACGACTTGAATTAGGTTTAAAGTTAACTACTCTTTTAAATCTTTTTTTCAATAAATTTTGCATCTCTGACCCAACGCCAGCATCCAAAACCTTTGCAACAAACGTTCCTCCAACTTGCAAATTTTCTAAGGTAAAAAAAATAGCGGCCTCAACTAGTGCGATTATTTTCAAATTGTCTGTCTGTTTGTGACCAATAGCATTTGGGGCCATATCAGAAAGAATTACATCAAACTTTTCCTCAATATTTTGAGTGAATTGATCAAAGCTTTCCTGATTAAGAAAATCTAGGTTTTGTATATTTACTCCAGAAATAGGATCACAATCCTTCATGTCTATACCATGGACTAGAACATTTGAAGGGCTTGAGTTTACTCTTTCTGCCGCAACTTGACACCAACCACCAGGAGAGCAGCCTAAGTCTAATATCTTCTGGCCAGCTTTAAAAACATCAAATTTATTATCAATTTCTATCAATTTGAACGCGGACCTAGACCGGTACCCTTTTTGCTTAGCTTCCTTGACATATGGGTCATTTAGCTGACGAGCAAGCCATCTTGTGGAAGAAATTTTCCTTCCTTTTGCAGTTTTAACTTTTACTTTCAACTCTCTCATAGCTTTACATTTTTTATAGAAAAAAATATGTTTCCTACCAACATATTGTTGCTTATAAAATCACAATGAGTATAACTCAACATAAACTTTTTTAAGGATAAAAAATTTGAAAAATGTTAATCAAGTAGTACATATTTTGTGGCGAGATATTCCAGCTCAAATTATAGTAGGGAAAGGTAGGAACGCAAAGAAAGTTCAATTATCAGCGAGGTTCGAGCAAACCATTGACAGGTGCGCTATGAATTTAAACCTTACGAATACGGACGATTATTTAAATGAGTGGCATAAATCAGACCCAATTCTTCTTGAAGGTTCCATTGACGAAATTATTATTTTGGAGCAGAAAAGATTAGAAAAGGAATTTGATAGTATTAAGTTAAAACAACTAATATCAAACAATGGATATAAATAGGTTCAAAGAAGTGCAAATAGGATTATTTAACAAGAAGTTTTCCATAGAAGTTATGCCTAAAACAGCACAAAAGGTTACAGATTTTTCTGAAATATTACCTTCAAAAACATTAGTTTACATCGCTCATCTGGAAGATACAAATATTTCAGACATGAAGCATACTTGTAAAAGATTGATTGACGAAGATATGATACCTATGCCTCATATTCCTGCTAGAATACTTAAAAGTTTTTCGGAATTGGAAGAGTGGGTCGCCCAATACGCGGATGTAGGTGTGAAAAGATGTCTGTTGCTTGCTGGCAACAACAAAACTCCAAAAGGTAGCTTAAACAGCTCTATTCAATTACTTGAAACTGGTTTTTTCGAAAAATACGGCTTCGAGTATATAAACGTTGCCGGGCACCCAGAAGGTAACCCTGATATTGATAAGTCGTCCAATTTAAATGAAACTCTTAATGCTTTAATGATAAAAAATGAATATTCAAAAACAACAAATATTAAGATAGGGATTACTACTCAATTTTGTTTTGATCTTGAACCGGTAAAAAACTGGCTAATAACGCTACAAGATAAAAATATAAATCTTCCTGTTAATATTGGGATAGCAGGTCCGACAAAATTGCAAACCCTGATAAAATATGCGTTAATTTGCGGTGTAGGACCCTCTATTTCTGTCATAAAAAAAAGAGCAAAAGATATAACTAAGCTTCTACTACCTTTTGAGCCTACAGATTTAATAAAGGAAATTAATGAAATATCCTTTTCTGCGAGATTTAAGAATGTTAGTTCGGTTCATTTTTTCCCATTAGGAGGAATAGAAGCAAGCGCGTTGTTCGCACAAAATTTTTATAAAGTATAAAAAAATATTGGAGGTATATATTGAGTATTACAGTTATTGAGTCCCATACGAAGTCCGTTAAAATAGGGTTTGAACAACCTTTTTGTATAATTGGCGAAAGGATAAATCCAACTGGTAGAAAAAAACTATCTTTAGAACTACAAAATGGAGATTATTCAACCGTTGAGAAAGATGCCATAGAACAAGTGAAATGTGGAGCTCACGTTTTAGATATAAATGCTGGAGTAGTTTTTAACGATAACCCTGATCCAAATATTACCGAGCCTCCTCTAATAAAAAAACTGATCAATATAGTTCAATCTTTGACTGATACACCAATATGCATCGACAGCTCAGTTCCAGCGGCTCTAGAAGCAGGACTTGAGATCGCAAAAGGAAGACCTTTGTTAAACTCAGTTACTGGCGAGGAAGAAAGGTTAGAAAAGATTCTTCCATTAGTGAAAAAATATAATGTTCCGGTTGTGGCTATTTCTAACGATGACTCTGGCATTTCAGAAGACCCAGAAGTTAGATTTGCGGTTGCCAAGAAAATAATTAATAGAGCGGCTGATTTTGGCATACCTAAGTCAGATATTTTAGTTGATCCTCTTGTTATGCCCATTGGGGCTATGGCAACTGCAGGCGAACAAGTTTTTGCTTTAGTCAAAAAGCTTAAAGAATTAGATGTTAATTCAACTTGTGGAGCTTCAAATATTTCCTTCGGCTTGCCTAATAGACATGGGATAAACTCAGCATACTTATCAATGGCAATATGTTCAGGATTAACTAGTGCTATAATGAACCCAACAAATGAATCAGAAATTAATTCAATCCGAGCAGCGGATTTTTTAATGAACCACGATCCCAATGGAGTAAATTGGATTAAAAAAAATAGGACAATTGACCAATCTCAAGAGAGTGAACGTGCGAGAAGAAGGCGACGTAGAAACACTTAACGGATGGAAAAATGGCGAAGGACAAATCAAATAGAGCAAATGTTGTTTTCATGCCTTCTGGAAAAAGGGGCTTAGTAGAAAAGGGAACAACTATTTTAAAAGCTGCTCAAGATCTTTCTGTAGATCTAAATAGTATTTGTGGCGGAAGAGGCCGTTGCTCAAAATGTCAAGTTCAGCCAATATTTGGTGATTTTAGCAAGTTAAATTTAATTTCTAAAGAGACAAGTGTCTCCGAAATTAATGAGGCAGAAGCATTTTATAGAAAAAAAATTGGTCTCAAAGCTAGTCGACGACTGGGTTGTCAAACTCAGATTATTAGCGACTTGGTTGTTGACATTCCAGAAGATAGTCAAATTCATAGGCAAGTAGTTAGGAAGGAAACTACCCTTAGAGATTTTTCTTTAAAACCTACAATAAAAGTTTGTTATATCGAAGTTGCTGAACCTCACCTAGATTCTTTGCAGAGTGACTTTGAGCGTGTTTCTTTAGCCCTTGCTAGAGAATGGAAGATTAAAAATGTGCAATGCAGTATCCATATTTTAAAGAAACTGCAGTCTGAATTAAGAAAAAAAAATTGGTGTGTCACTTGCATTATTTATTTTTCTCCAAGGAGACAACCAGAAATACTTGAAATTAAAGCAGGCTATTCAGAAGTGGCCCCATATGGTCTTGCCATCGATCTGGGATCTACCTCAATAGCGGCTAGTCTATGTGATCTGACTACAGGTAGGATTATAGATGCAAAAGGATCAATGAACCCTCAAATAAGATACGGAGAAGATGTGATGAGCCGCGTTTCCTACACAATGCTACAAAAGGAAGGGTTAAAGAATTTGCATTCTTCGGTAATCAAAGGTTTAAACAATCTAATAGAGAATATAGTGAATGAAAATAAGATAAAAAAAGACGAGATTTTTGAAATTGTTTTTGTGTCTAACCCTATAATGCATCATCTTTTATTAGGTATAGACCCAAAGGAACTTGGTTTAGCTCCATTCCCACTTGTCCATTCAGCGTCTTTAAACTTCAAGGCAAATGAAATAAAGATAAAAGGCAATCGAGAAAGCTATATTTATACTGTTCCCTGTGTTGGAGGACATGTGGGCGCAGACGCTGCTGCAGTTATTATTTCAGAACAACCTGAAAAATCATCTTTAAACACTTTGATTATAGATATTGGAACAAATGCAGAAATAATATTAAGCAAAGACAAAAAATTGTATGCATGTTCTTGCCCTACCGGCCCTGCACTTGAAGGCGCACAGATTTCTTCTGGTCAAAGGGCCGCTCCTGGGGCAATAGAGAGGGTAAAAATCGACCCCTACACTAAAGAACCCTCCTTTAAGGTAATTGGTTCTGATTCTTGGTCAAATGAGCCAGGTTTTTTTGATACCATTTCTTCTTCTGGGATAACAGGAATTTGTGGATCAGGAATTATCGAAGCTGTTGCTGAGATGCGATTATCTGGATTATTAGACCATAATGGTTTAATTGGATCAGATAAGCAAACGGGCTCCAAAAGATGCATCCAAGATGAGAAAACAAACGCTTTTGTTCTTCACAAAGGAAAAAATATTAATATTAAGATAACAAATATGGATATAAGAGCGATCCAATTAGCCAAGGCAGCGTTATCAGCTAGCGTGAAAATACTCATGGAAAAAAGTAAAGTATCAAGAATTGACAGAGTAGTTCTAGCGGGGGCATTTGGCTCACATATCTCTGCTAAACACGCTTTGATAATTGGCTTAGTACCCGATATAAGGGTAGACTCAATAATTTCTACAGGCAATTCAGCCGGTTCCGGAGCAATTATTGCTCTTTTAAACGAAAGTTCAAGAGTAGAAATCTCAAAACTAGTAAAAGCGATTAAGAAGATAGAAACCGCAGTTGAACCTTCATTTCAGGAGCACTTTGTAGCTGGATCGATTTTTCCTAACGAAGAAAAACTGTTTCCCGAACTGTTCAAGTTAGTTTCCATACCTGATGTCAACTTCAATCAGAAACAATCTAGACGGCGACGCCGCTAGCTGACCTTGACCTCTTCTTGACTCTTTTTCAAAAAGTTAATTTTTGAGAAAAAGCTAGGTACAACTTTTATACTGTCTCCAAGTGAAAGAAGTGCAGGTGTGGCAACTAACGTCAAAAATGTTGCAAATGTAAGGCCGCCAGCAATAGTACTAGATAAATCCACCCACCACTGAGAGGAAGGAGCTCCCACTAAAAGATCTCTTTCTGAAAACCTAATTGTTAATCCAAAAACCATTGGAACGAGACCTAGAATTGTTGTGATAGCAGTCAATATAACAGGTCGAAATCTAGTCAAACCTGCTAGATATGCAGCCTCCTTTACTCTATATCCCTTCTTTTTAAATTCATTAAAGGTGTCGATCAAAACAATATTATTGTTAACAACGATACCTGCTAGGGCTATCAAACCTAGCATTGACATAACGACTCCAAAAGGCCTCTCCGTTATAAGCAGCAATAAAAATATGCCACCTGTAGATAATATTATGGCTGACATGGTAACAATTGTTTGCCAGGCCGAATTAAATTGAACCATTAATACTATAGACATTAATACAAGCGAGATAATTAAAGATTGACCCAAAAATGCCTGAGTTTCCTTTATATCTTCATCCTCTCCTGCAAAATCAATTTCTACACCATCTGAAAAATTTGTTTCATCCATTTTCTGTTTCAAATCTTTAATTAATGCGGGAGCTTGAAACCCCTCTTTTACATTTGCCTCAATTAATCTTAGTCGTGTTCCGTTTAATCGTGAGATAGTACCCCCTTTTTTTACAGGTGTGAGCTCTGCAAACACCGATAAAGGAACATATCCACCACTGGAAGTAGGTACTCTTAATTCTTGTAACCTGTCTAAATTTCTCTCAGATTTTACATATCGAAGAAACACTTCCAATTCTTCATCAGTATCATCAGGTCTGTAATCAGAGACTTTAACACCTCTGGTTAAAAGCTTTACCATAGTGCCTAAGCTAGCGACTGTTACCCCATGGCGGGCGGCTGCCTCTCGATCAGTTTTCAAAGTCCACTCCAGCCCGGGTGAAGGAGCATTATCAGAGATATCAATGAATCCCTGCATGTCTCTCATTATGGATCTAATTTTATTTAATGCGTTATTTAAATCTGGAAAGTCAGAGCCAGTAATTTCTATTCTTATTGGCTTCCCTTGCCCTCCTGGACCCTCCTTTTGAGCAACAATATTAATGTCTGCTCCCTCCATATATTGGACCTTTGAACGCATTTGATCCATCAAACCCGCTGCTTTCTCTCTTTCATCCCAATCCGTAAAAATAGTTCGAACTGCACCTATAAGGTCCTTTGTCCTTCCGTCAGGACCAGATTTTGCATAATTTATTAGTATACCATCTACGCCTGATATTGAGTTTTCAGTATTTTTTACCAAATTATCCTTTTCCTTAGAAGATAAATCACCCCTAGTCAAAACTTGGACTACTGCCTGCTCAGGTTCAATATCAGGAAAAAACTTCACTCCCAGACCAGCAGAAAAATATGCCGTGTATGAACCCACTATAACAATTGTTACCAAACCTACTGAGCTAAATGGTTTTGAAACAGCAAATTTTAAAATGCTTCTATAAATCAATGGTGGAGTAGTTTTAGTTCTTATCTCTCCACTAGCTCTACCGAACATACCTCCTAAAACCGGAACAAAAATTAAAGCCATAAGCAAAGAAGCGCTCAAAACAATTATTACTGTTATTGGCAAGTATTTCATAAATTGACCAACAATACCTGGCCAAATCAAAAGAGGAAAAAAAACCATCAAGGTTGTAACCGTGGAAGCAATTATTGGCCATGCCATTCTGACAGAACCCTCTAAATATGCCTGTTTTCTGTCAAGCCCTAGAGAAATTTTCCTGTCTGCGTACTCAGTAGTAACAATTACCCCATCTACCAAAATTCCTGCTACCAGTATTAGGGAAAATAAAACTATTATATTCATGGTGATACCTAGATAGTTTAGGATTATAAAGCCAAGAAGAAAACTGCTAGGTATAGCAAAGCCGATTAATAAAGCGTTTTTTAAACCTAAGGCTAAAACGATTATCACCAAAACGATTAGAACTGCAGCAAAAACATTGTTCCCTAAATCACTTAACAAATTTCTAACTGATTTTGACTCATCAAAAAGGTAATCGACCTCTATATTACCAGGAATACTCTTAATTTCGTCCCTAATTACCTTTTTAGACTTATCCACTACATCTATGATGTTAGACCCTGACCTCTTCTTTATGTCAAGGACAATTGCCGGTTTACCATTTACCCTAGACCAACCGGCAGCATCTTTAAATGTTCTTCTAATAATTGATACATCTCCAAAGCTTATAGTGGTGCCATTAGCTATCTTGATAGGCATCGAAAACAGTTCATCAAGTGTTTCCACAACACCTGGTACCTTTATCACTAACCTTCCTTTACCATTATCCATTGCACCTGCAGTAACCAATTGGTTGTTAGCAGCAACAAGATTTATCACCGTTTGAGGATTGATACCGTATGATTCAATTGCGTTAGCGTCGATCAATATCTCAATTACTTCTTCTCTATCACCTCCTACCTCGACTTCTAAAACCCCTGTAACAGATTCTAATTTTTCTTTCATGTCTCGGGCAATATTTACCAAAGACGTTTCGGGCACATCTCCTGAAATAGATAGTGACAGAATGGGGAAGAGAGCTAAGCTTATTTCAGTAACCTTCGGATCTTCTGCGTTTTTTGGAAGGTCTTTTTTTGCGTCATCTACAGCCTGACGCACATCCTCTAAAGCTAGATCTATATTTTCACCGGCTGAAAACTCTACCGTTATTGAAGTATAACCCTCTGTTGCTGCAGAGGTCATCTTTTTAAGCCCTGGAACAGTTTTTAACTGTTTCTCTAAAGGTTTGGTTAGTAATTTTTCTGCATCCCCAGGAGAAATGCCCTCATAAGCGACACTAACATATGCAACAGGTATTTCCACATCTGGGGCTGCTTCTTTAGGAATAGAAAAATAAGCGTTAAATCCAGCAAAAAAAATAAGGATTAGAGCTAAAATCACTGCCCCAGGCCTCGAAAAACAAGCTTCTATTATCGATCTCATTATATGCCTTAATTTAATTTATATTCTATTTTATCACCTGGGCTCACAAATGCTTGACCGGTTGTAAGAACAATTTCGTCATCTGCTAATCCAGTAATTAAAGCAAAATCCCCAGAGGTTCTGACCAATGAAACATCATTTTCTTCAACAATATTTTCCTTAACGGTTTTTACTTTTAAAGCTCCATCTTCTCCTATTGCCAAATGCGCAGGAGATATTGAAAATGCCTTTACCTTTTCAACCAAAATACCCACTTCTGCACTCATCCCAGCTTTTAATTTATTGTCAAAATTATCAATCTCTATTTCCACAGTGAATGTTCTTGTGGCTTCGCTTGCAGCAGATGCAATTCTTTTTACTAAACCTCTCTTATTACCTATGCCCGTTACAGAAATAATCACATTATCTCCCTCAGAAATTTTTAAAACATCTGTTTGTGCAACAGGTGCAAAAATAAGCATCTGTTCCAAATTAATAATCCGACCAATAGGTTGGTTTTTTTTAACAAATTGACCTTCTTCTACATGCAGTTCTTCAATTAACCCTTTTCTTATAGACCTTACCTCACTATTCCTTAAGCTTTCTTTGACTGACGCTAAATTAGCTTTAGCAGATGTAAAACGGGCTTCAGCTCTGACTCTGTCCATCTCAGACTTAAGCTGTTTCTCTGAGAGATTCTTTGCAATATCAAAACTTTTCTTTTCTAATTTCAATTGGGACTCACCCGCAATTAATTGTTCGCTTAGTGTACCTTTATCTATGGTTAATATGAGGTCATTTTCATTTACTAATGAACCTCTTTTCTTGGATATCCTTGTTATTTCTCCCGCTTTTTTGCTGATTATATCTAACTCAAAAAATAGGACGCAAAACACCGCTGGCTCTCACTACTTTATATGTCTCTTGGTTTTGGACTTTTTGTGCTGATACAACAAAAACTTTGTCTGTATTTTTATTATCTTTTGTCGATACTTTTTCTTGATTTTCTATACCAAAATTGTCAGACAGCATCCAAGTAAATATTAATAGCACTATAATAATTGCAAAGGTTATCCGAGTTCTAAAAATAGAAAAAAAATTAGTTTTTCGTAACTCTGGTTTGTCAAAATCTATATGAAGTTTATTAGCCATTCTTGTATCTCTAATAATGTTAGGAGATTGTTTCCATCAGAAATTTCTTTATAAGTTCAAACTTTACACTCTTTTCTATGAATCCCTTACCTATACCTTTTAATAAAATCAAGTTAATATTTTTTCCTACCACCTTTTTATCTTGTTTCATAAAATCAATAATCATATCTAAATTCAAGACCTCGTTATTAAGCTGCCTTATATCTAACGGCAACCCAACTTTTTTGCAATGGTCAACTAATTTTTCCCTCGCTTCATAGGGTAAAAGTTTTAAATTAACCGAAAGCTGTGTTGCTAGACCCATTCCAAGAGCAACGGCTTCCCCATGAAGCAACTTTTCTGAGTACCCAAAATAACTTTCAAAAGCGTGCCCAAAAGTGTGCCCGAAATTTAATAATGCTCTTTCTCCTTTCTCCCGCTCATCTTGTTCGACCACCATTGCTTTTAGGGATAAAGAGGTGGTTACAACATTCGTTATCTGGTTGTCTCTTTGATCTAAAATTTGTTTCCAATTTTCATCTAGATACATAAAGAATTTTTTGTCAAATACCATGGCCATTTTAAGGATTTCTGAATAGCCTGACAAAAATTGCCTTTTGTCCAAAGTTTTCAAGAAGCTAATATCACACAAAACTATTTTTGGCTGATAGAAACTACCTATCACATTTTTTGCTTCACTAGAATTGATAGCAGTTTTACCACCTATAGAGCTATCAACTTGAGAGAGTAAGGTCGTAGGGATTTGAACTAAATTTACCCCTCTTCTTAAAAGGCTTGCGGCCAAACCTACCAGATCTCCAATCACTCCTCCACCGAAAGCTATTATATAATCATTCTTTCCTATTTCTTTTTTTATCAACCACTCCAAAGTTTTTTGAAGAGAACTCCAACTTTTTGATTTTTCACCAGGTTCTATAACTAAAAGCTCTATAGATAATTCTAAAGAAATTAATTGATTTCTCAGATTTTCATATTGATTGTCAAAAACATTTCTGTCTGTGATGATAGCTACTTTTTTTTTATTAAACAGCGCTTTTAATTGCGAATTAGTACTTTCAATTATGTTACGTCCTATGTAAATGCTATAGCTCCTATCGGCTAATGAAACTTCTACTCGCTCTTGATTATTCATAAGTTAATACCTTTTCTCTAGTGAGTTTTTCAGTAATTTCGACAGCCAAACTTTCTATCGATTTTTCGTCATTTTCTAAATGAAAATCAGCTTTACAATAAAACTTTCTTCTTTCATTGAGGAGAATATTTATAATCTCTCTCGGATTACCTTTTGAAAACAAAGGTCTATCATTATTTTCATTAATTCGGCTGAGTATCTTCTCTTCATCACTTTTAAGCCATATGCAGTAGGATCTTTCCGAAATAAATTGTCTGGCTCGTGCTGATAATATTGTACCTCCTCCTGATGAAATAATGTGAGGACCCCTTTCAAAAAGTTCACAAAACATCTTTTCTTCTAACTTCCTAAAATAGGCCTCACCCGAGTCATTGAAGATTTGAGTAATTGATTTTCCGCAAAATTGTTCAATTTTCTTGTCACTATCTGAAAACAAAACGCCTATTTTTCT
>CACFNV010000026.1 GCA_902567635.1 uncultured Alphaproteobacteria bacterium | reverse complement strand
CTTTATCTTAAAATCACCTTTAGTTTTTGGTGCAATGATAGCAAGATCCTCTTTGCTACCTTTAAAATACTTCATCATTTGAGCTTCAAGAGCTGCGGCATTGGCGCCACCATCACCTTTTCCTGCGAGCTTTTTCAAAGAATCATGTAATATATGTCTAGCAATCTGCCCAGAGTATGAAACTGGGATTAAAACAAATGTAGTTTATGCCACTAAAGGTTTAGCTCAACGACTTAAGGCGGAGGGAAAGAATAGTCCTGCAGATCTTATATTAACAGTTGACATAGGGAGATTGTATGTCTACGACGATCTCGATTTATTGGCAGAGATAGAGTCAAATACTCTTGAGCAAAATATACCTTCTCACTTGAAAAGCTCAGATAACAAATGGTTTGCATTGTCAAAGAGGTCAAGAATAATTGTAGTTTCTGATGAAAGAATAGGCGCTGGAGAAATCTTGAAGATTGAAGACCTTGCTGACCCTAAGTGGAAGGGAAAAATTTGCTCTAGGCCAGGCAGCCACGTTTATAATAGAGCTTTAATGGCATCCCTCATTCTTGCTTTAGGTGAAGAGAGGGCTGAGGAATGGGCAAGTAATTTTGTATTCAATCTTGCTAGAAGGCCACAGGGTAATGATAGAGCTCAAGTAAAAGCCATATATGAGGGTCAATGTGATATAGCAATAATTAACAATTACTATTACGGTAAACTCAAATATTCAGAAGATCCTATTCAGAGAAAATGGGCGAGTACCGTTAGGCTAATCTTCCCTAATCAGGAAGAAGGAGATAGAGGTGCCCACATTAATATCTCTGGAGGGGGGGTAGCTAAGCATTCAAAAAATAAGGATTTAGCTATTTCATTATTAGAATTTTTGTCTAAGGAAAGTTCTCAAAAAATGTATGGGGAAATTAATTTTGAATATCCAGTTAACCCAAATGTTGAAACTACGGATGAACTAAAAAGTTGGGGTTCATTCCGAGCAGATAATGTAAAAATTTCCGATATTGCAAAGATAACGCAGACTGCGCAAAAAATTATTGATAGAACCGGTTGGTGATAGTTGAATGGGTCTCAGTGTTATCCCTTATAAATTGCTCCCAATTAAAGATATAAAGTTATTTGGACGAGACTATTTTGGTATACTGATTTCAATTATCCTTTTTGGGCCTGTAATTAGTCTATTTATTACCGCCTTGGAAAGTAATCATGGATTGTGGAAGCATTTAGCAGAGACCGTCTTGGGTTTATACGTAGCTAATACCCTTTATCTATTTATTGGGGTCTTAATATTGTCAGCGGGGTTGGGAATCTCTTGTGCTTGGTTCGTAACTAATTTTTCTTTTCCTGGGAGAAAATTCCTGGAGTGGGCGCTTATACTTCCTTTGGCATGTCCAGCTTACATAATTGCTTATGTATATACTGACTTTTTAGAATATGCTGGACCAGTCCAAGGATTAATAAGAGGGACTTTAGGTTTCGAAACGGCCAAAGATTATTATTTCCCTGAAATTAGGTCTATTGGTGGAGCAATTTTTGTTATGGGTTTTGTGCTCTATCCATATGTATATATTTTAGCAAGAACAGGCTTTAGCAATTCACCGAGAAGCTTATTTGAGACCGCATCACTTTATGGTGAAAATAAATTTTTTAGAGTGGGTCTTCCACTTTGCAGACCTTATATTGTGGCAGGTTTGGCATTGGTTGGAATGGAAGTTTTGTCCGACTTTGGAACTGTGGAATATTTTTCCATACCGACCTTAACCTTGGGAATATTTAATGTCTGGATTGGTATGAATAGTATTTCTGCGGCTTCACAAATTGCATTAATAACTTTTATATTTATCGTTCTTTTATTATTTTTTGAAATAAAAGCCAGATCTCAACAGAGGTTCAGTGAAACGTCCAAGAGATTTAATGGAATAAGTCACGTAAAATTAAGTGGCCCTAAGAGTTTCGCTATATCCCTATTTTGCTTTATTCCTCTATTTTTAGGTTTTATCTTGCCAGTGATTATTCTTTTTTCGAATGTACTGTTGGGATTAAAGGGTTTTGATTTTCTTAATATTGGAATGGTATTATTAAATACTATAATTCTTGCTTTAATTTCTACCTTGATAATTATTATCTTTGCCTTTTTCTCTGCAAATGTAAGTCACTTTTGTAGCAATAAAATATTACTAGTTTTTTACAATTTATCAGCATGTGGATATGCTTTTCCTGGAACAATGTTGGCTGTAGGTGTAGTAGTCTTTATAGGTTTTGTTGACTCGTTTACGGGTAGCATTATTTTTTTTAGCGGAAGCTTTATGGGTATTGTTTTCGCTTACACTGTAAGATTTTATGCTATACCATTTGGTACAACAGTTTCTGGGTTCTCAAGAATCCCAAGAAATTTGTTTGATGCATGTAGTACTTTGGGTCATTCGCAAATAAATACCGCATTTAAAATTACTCTTCCATTAATCAGATCTTCTGTATTGGCAGCATCTATCTTAACTTTTGTGGATATAGTTAAAGAATTACCCATAACATTGATTTTAAGGCCTTTTAATTTTGAGACTTTGTCCACTTACACTTATCAATTTGCTCACGATGAATTGATGATAGAGGCGTCTCTCCCTGCTTTTTTTATAATTCTTTGTGGTCTTTTACCAATATTCTTGGTCAATGAGGTAATGAAAGGCTTTTTTCATGGTTACAAAAACTGATTGAGCATAATACCAATCACTATCAAAATCAGAGTATACAATATAAAAAAATTCAACCCGAAATAGGTTTTTGTAGAATTTATTTCACTCCTAATCTCTTTATAAGAAATTATATTCAAGTCCTTATTTGCAGTTTCTGCAAAGTTATTAAGCTTTTTGTTGGAGTAGTATACATCTACAATAAAGGGATTTTCTTTTGATACTGACCCTACAGACTCAAAATTATCTGGCAATTCATTATAGTTTTTAACATCGCTTTTCTCGTATAGTAGTTGGTATGCTTGTCCATCAGTTATAAAACCATTTTCAGTGTAAATACCCGTCGGTTTCTCCGCATACAGACCTTTAACGCGACCTAAATTTGCTCGTACTATTATGGCTTCAAAATCCTCATGATAAATTTTACTAGTTAAATCATTAAAAGCCGAACCATCTAGATAAACTTCTAAATAAAACTCTTCATCAAATACATACTCTAGGCTATCGCTGGCTTTACCACATGATAAAGCAAAAAATCCATTTCCTTTTGGCTCATCAAAGCTAAAATCGCTTTGAGTGTAGTTTTCTAAAATCGTTTTGTCTTTAGTGAACTCTCTCTTTTTTTCGTTTTTTAACTTATGTATGGCTACACTGACCTCGTTAATTTGATGTCTAGAACCTAAAATTGAGAAACTATCTTTGCTTTTTTTGTAAATATTGTGGAGGAATATTCCAGTTCCACTTATCTGTTCAATTTCTCCATAACTCAAAGAATTTTTCTCGCCTAAATTATATATGTCTCCATGTTTATATGATTTTGAGTATTCAGGACTCGTGACTTTTAGCTCAATTGTTCCATCTTTAACGGGATATAATTTTGCTAACTTATCTATTTCATCAAAATCGTTACGTTTCTCAACTAGATATTCTGTCTCATCTTTTGGTAAATTTAAGGCGTTATTTTGTTTAACAAATATAATATCGTTAGGATATATATTTTGGTTTTTTGCCATATGGTATATACTAATCTAAAAATGTTGAATTAAAAAATATTTCTTCATTTTTTTAAATAGCTCATTTGTTACGGGCGCACTTAAATTCTTTAGGACACGGCCCCTTAGCTTCTATAACTATTGTAACCTCGGGAGGGTCCATGTTAGAACCAGCTTTAACGTATGTACACATTCTCTGAGTAGGGTCATCAACATTCCATTTCCAGCTTTTATATCTGCATGTCACGGGTGCTTGATTAGACAGTTTAGCTCTTCTTCTGCACTTTATTTTCTCTCTGCCCATTATTGTTTGTGGCCATTTTAACCTCATAGTATCCCATAAGGTACAGTGTGGCTCCTTTTTATTCTCATATACTTTTCCTTCCGAAAAAGCTGGTGAACATAAAAAAAGCATGAATAAAATAAATAAAAATTTTCTAATCATTTTCAATAAAATTAACTCGTTTAAATAGCATATTATAATATTTAGAAAGCAAATAAAGTTGAATTCTAGAAGTTTTGATATTATATGGTTTTTAGTGTATCATGTTCTGTTAGAAATTACTGTATTATATTTTGGATTTTAAACAAATCAATGAAATCAAAATAGGGGGAATAAATGGCAGAAGTATTTGAAGACTCATATTCTGCAGAAGCTCTTGCGAATATGGAAAACTACATTATTAGTTTTGGAACTTTAATCAAAGATGTTGGATCTGGAGAGGCTTTTAAGAATGCGTTATTTGGACTGAAAGTAATGATTGAAAAGAAACCAAGGAGGGTAGCGGATTTATCTAAAATTTATCCAGGTCATAGACCAATGACACTCGAGCTTCTTGTGTTTAGTAGAGAACATATACCGCTAATAGTTAATGAAATTAAAACTCATGGTTTTAAAAAAGTAACCTCAGACATTCAGCAGCAATTAATAACTGTGGTTATTCCAAAACCAACGTTGGATGATTTAACAGCAATGGAAGATCAGGTTGCGAGTATGAGCAGGTCGGCTATAAGCAGCCTCACTAAGATAAGGGGCAATACTTCTCAAAGATTGAAAGCTGCCTTAGAGAACGAGTTTATTGATGGTGTTACCGCAAATGGCTCAAGAGAAAAAGTGGATGCAGTTTATGACAAATATGTTCAATTAGTAAAATTGCATGCTCTTAAAAAGCGTAAAAGTATATTGGGTAGTTATTTTGAATGTAAAAATAAAGAAGAGGAAGAAATGCTGCCTTTGCTAAATAAACTGAAGCCGCTGCCTGAACCCAAAGTAGAAAAGTAACAACTAAATTTATCTGGTTGACGAGATAAACTTATGAAAATTTCAGGTGGGAATGCTCTTGTCAAAAGTCTAGTTCAACATGACGTCAAACATATATTCTGTGTACCTGGAGAGAGTTATCTTGGAGCGCTTGATGGGCTTTTTGAGCAAAAAGGAACAATTAACGTTTTAAATGCAAGGCATGAAGCAGGTGCTGCAAACATGGCTGAAAGTTATGGTAAGCTTACAGGGAAACCAGGCATTGCTTTCGTGACAAGAGGCCCGGGAGCCTGCCATGCTTCTGTAGGAGTTCATATTTCTTTCCAGGATAGCACCCCAATGATTTTATTTGTTGGCAATATATCAAGAGGAGTTAAAGATAGAGAGGCCTTTCAAGAGATAGATTTCAGGGCTTTTTTTAAACCCATTTCTAAATGGGTTGCTGAAATAGATGATCCAAAAAGAATCCCTGAGTATATTAATAGGGCTTTTAATACTGCAACTGAAGGCAGGTCCGGTCCAGTAGTTTTAATAGTTCCTGAAGATATGCTTACAGAAACTGCTGAAATTAAGCCAAGATCATTTTCCCAAATTTTTAAGAATAAATTTCCTGAAGAAGGTTTAAAAAAGATAAAAGAGGAATTAACTTTTGCTAAAAAGCCTCTATTAATCTTAGGTGGCCCAAATTGGTCTGATAAATCCTGTCAAAACATCCAGAATTTTGCTACAAACAACTATCTCCCTGTTACAACATCGTTCAGAAGACAAGATTTATTCAATCACAAAAATGAAAATTTTGTAGGAAGTTTTGGTACCTCTATCTCTCCTAAACTTGTATCCAGAGTTAGAGAGAGTGACTTGATTTTGGTTATTGGGTCAAGACTAGGAGAGATGACCACTCAAAACTATTCGATTATAAATCCTGAGAGCAAAAATAAAAAAATTATTCATATTCATCCAGACCCCAATGAATTGAATAGTGTTTTCAATCCGGACCTATGCTTTAGTAGTTCATCTAATGATTTTTCAGATTCGGTCGCTGCTATAAAATGGTTTGAAAATCCAATTTGGAAAATCTGGAGAAATAGACTTAGGAATGAGTTCAAAGAAGATATTAAGCCCGTTGAGGGTATAAAAAAAAATAATTTGGGAAAAATATTTTCTTTTGTTGAAAAGCATTTACCGGAAGATGTGATTATTACTTTAGATGCTGGAAATAACGCTGCCTGGCCCCAAAGATTTTTAAACTATGGAAGACCAGGGCGACAAATAGCATCGACCTGCGGTTCAATGGGTTACGGTATACCTGCGGCAGTCTCATCATCAATACTTTTTCCAAAAAGAAAGGTAATTTGCTGTGTCGGTGATGGAGGGTTTATGATGTCAGGTCATGAAATTTCTACAGCAATACAATATGATGCAAGCCCTATTATCCTATTGATAAATAATAATAGTTACGGAACCATCAGAATGCATCAAGAAAGAGACTATCCCGGAAGGGAGATAGCTACTGAATTGAAAAACCCTGATTTTATTCAGTTGAGCAAGTCTTTGGGAGCGAAAGCAGTAAGAACAGAAAGCATAGAGGAGTTTTCAAAAGTTTTTCCAAAGGTTTTAGTGTCAAATAAACTTACAGTTATTGAAATTCCCATTTCCATAAAACAATTATCTCATAGGGTCATTTTGACTTAGGGCTAGAGAACTTTTTTATCATTGATAGGCTAGGCATCGACTCAGCTGTACCCTTTTTAAGAACACTCAAGGCAGCAGCAGAGCAAGCAAAATCCACTGCTTCCTTAATCTCTTTACCCAGAGCAAGTTGACTAGCTAATGCTCCATTAAAACAGTCTCCTGCTCCCGTTGTATCGATAGCTTTACCAAAATTTTTTCCGTGAGAATAAAATAAATTATTGTTTTCAAAAACAGCAGCACCTTTCTTACCTAGTGTTATTATTATTTTTTCAACTCCAAGATCAGCAATCTTATGCATTGCTTTTTTTATATCGCTTTTTCCCTTAAGCTCCAAACCACTTAATTGTTCTGCCTCAACTTGATTAGGTGTAATTATATTGCAATAATTAAACACATCCCTACTTATTTTATTAAAGGGGGCTGGATTAAAAATAGTTAACATTTTCTTCTTTTTTGCTTTTTTTAAACATGCGATTGTAGTCTCCGCACCTTGCTCAAACTGGGTAAGAAAAATATCACCTTCGTTAAACAAATGTTGGTTCAAACTGAAATCTTTTATGGTCAGATTTTGAGAGGCACCTGGGTCTACAATTACCCTATTTTCGGCAGTTTTATTATTGATAAATATTCCAGCCTTTCCTGTGGGGTTTTTATTATCGATTGAAATCAAATACTTCAGACCTATTTTTTCCCATACGCCAATTGCATAATCTTTAAAATTATCATTTCCTAGTCTACTAATTAAAAGTGTTTCGGCACCCAATTTTTTTGAAGCAATAGCTTGGTTAGAGGCTTTCCCGCCAGGTCCAATTTTTGAGTCGCGAGCGATTAAGGTTTCTCCGGCTTCAACTTCCCTAGAAGTATAGAAAGAGATATCCACAGCAAATATTCCAAACACAATTACTTTTTTATGTTTCACTAACTTAGCCACTGAACTCTTTCCGTATTGCTTCGCCGTGTTCATTAAATTTCGGTGCTCTTCTTTTTTTCTTATTCCAAACAAGAGGAGGGCTTGGAATTGATAATTCCTCTGCCTTTGAGTTATATACGTCTATTTTTTTTAAGGCTAGATGTTTAGCCAAATCATTAACTGAATTTAGTCGTCCATATGCAATGGCAGCATTTTCTAATCTCTTTATTAATTTATCATCGGAAATATTCAAAAAAATCTCCTGAATCTTTTTATCTAGAAACTCTCTATTTTTAACTCGCCTATTATTATTTATAAATCTATCGTCACTTGAAATTCTAGAATTTTCAAGAATTTGGTCACAGAATCGGACCCATTCAAATTCATTTTGTATAGAAATAATTATAGTTTTATCGTCTGCGTTTAAAAAGGCACCATATGGAGCAATTGAAGGATGTTTTAGTCCAACACGCATAGGTGTTTTTTTTTGATATTGACTGTGAATGAAAGGCACTGTCATCCAGTCAGCTGCTACATCAAATAAAGAAATTTCTATATCTTTTATCTCTCCATAGCGTTCTTTTAAAAAAAGAGACTCAACGATGGAAGAGTGAGCTGCCATCCCAGCTCCTATATCACAAATTGAAACACCTATTCTTCCAACGCCATCAGGCGAACCCGAGACATCAATTAACCCGCTTTCTGCCTGGATTAATAAATCGTAGGATTTTTTCCCTGCAAGTGTTGGGGAGTTCCCATACCCTGAAATATCACAAATAATTAGTTTAGGGTTAACATTCTTTAAAGTCGTCTTTTCAAGACCCAATTTTCTCATAGTGTCTGGAGCAAAATTTTGAATAAAAACATCAGCCCTTCTTATAATATTTAAAAAGATTTTTTTATCTTCTTCCTCCTTTAAATCTAAGCAAATGCTCTCTTTGCCTTGGTTCAACCAAATAAAGTATGAGCTATCTCCTTTTGCAGCTGTGTCATAACCTCTCGCAAAGTCACCTCCGTCCTTTCTTTCAATTTTTATAACTCTAGCTCCAGCCATAAGAAGCCTATTTGAACAAAAAGGTCCTGCCACTGCCTGTTCCATAGATAAAATTAAAATGTCGCTTAGAGGTAACACTAATTAATAGCTTCTCGGCAGTTTAAGGACATGTTCTGCTATGTAACTCAATATTAAGTTTCTTGACACTGGCGCGGTTTGATAAAGTCTTGTCTCTCTAAATTTCCTCTCTATATCAAATTCTTTACTAAAGCCGAATCCACCAAAAGTTTCCATGGCGACGGTTCCTGCTTTCCAACTAGCATCAGCGGCAAGCATTTTTGCTATATTTGCTTCTGGACCACATTTTTCATTTGCGTCAAACAAGCTTGCTGCTTTTTCAACCATTAAGGCAGCAGATTCAATTTTTGCGTGACACTCTGCAATTGGAAATTGAACACCCTGATTCTGTCCGATACTTCTTCCAAATACTTGTCTTGAGTTTGCATAATCTGTTGCCTTTTTTATAAAATATCTACCGTCTCCAATACATTCTGAAGCTATTAAAATTCTTTCAGCATTCATTCCATCCATTATTACTTTAAAACCATCGTGTTCTTTACCAACCAAGCTTTCTTTGGGAATTACCATATCATCAAAAAATAACTGACAAGAATGATGATTAATCATTGATTCAATTGGAGATACGGTAAGTCCTCTATTTTTAGCATCATGAATATTTATTAAGAAAGCTGAGATACCATCAGTTTTCTTCTTTACCTTCTCTATCGGTAGGGTTCTAGCCAACAATAACATCAAATCTGAGTACTCTACTCTACTTATCCAAACTTTTTGACCATTGACTTTCCAGCCAGAGTTAATTTTCTCAGCAAAAGTTTTTATGTTTGTTGTGTCAGTACCAGAATTAGGCTCCGTTACAGCAAAGCTTTGCAGTCGAAGTTTTCCAGCACTTATTTTCGGAAGAAATTTTGCTTTTTGTTCCTTAGTCCCGTGACGTAATACAGACCCCATTACATACATTTGTGCATGACACGCTCCTGCATGAGCCCCATTCAAACTTATTTCTTCTAGCACAGCGCAAGCATCAATTAAACCTAATCCTGAACCACCAAACTCTTCTGGTATTAGAACATTTAAAAATCCACTATCCGTCATTTCCTTTACAAATTCTGAAGGGTATTTTTTCTCTTTATCAAGAGCTCTCCAATATGTATCACCATATTTTTTACAAATAAGCGCTACTGACTCTCTAATTTGCTTAGTGCTATTTAATTTCAATTTTTCCCTTTAACTTAAGTTTTAATTTAGTAGCAATTTCTTTTTAATTCGGCAATCAAGCTTTGTTTATACTCCTCTGAGCCAATTTCAATAAAGCCTAGTGCAGGTATACTTATAGGTCCAAGAAAATATGTGGACAAAGCGCCTCTGGCAACACTTTCGTTAGGCTCATTCTTTTCGCTAAGAATTTTTTTTCTAATTAACTTGCATCCTTGGCTATGATATTTCTCATTCGTCGGGTCGAGTCTTATTATTTCTCGATTAAGATTTGAAGAGCATGACCAGCAGAATGATAATAACAAAAAAATTAATGCAGTTTTACTATAAATAAATTTTAAAATTTTCTCTTACCTTTTTATCTATATCATTAGTAAATAAAGGTTTACCATTTCGTCTATTCAAAATTTCTTTCTTTTTAGAAATTGTATTTTTAATCAAGTCAGGTTTTTCATTTTCTAGCCACTCTTTTGGACTGCTTCTATCTGCTAGATCTGGATAAATATACTCTTTTTGCATTAACTCCAGAGTTTGTTCGTGACCTAAATAGTGTTCTGGGCCATCTAAGCAAACAGATTTAATTACGTCCAGATTAACCATGGTATCGTCTACTTCTATACCTTTCACACACCTCTGTACCTGACCTAAAATATCATTACCTAAAATCAAAGACTCTAGTGAAAATCCTAATAAGGATGCATGCATTCCTGCAGATTCATAAACCAAATTAAGACCGGCTAATCCTGCCATGGTATTAGAAATACCTTGTTCCCATCCAGCTTGCATGTCTGGAAGCTTGGAATCGGCTATCCCGGCTGCAGCACCACCTGGTAGGCCCAAAAAGTGGTGCATTTGAGCACAGCCCGAGGTTAGAAGCGATTGTTCTCCTGAACCTCCTGACATGGCGCCGGTTCTAAGGTCTGAAACAAACGGCCAAGTCCCAAAGATAGACGGATGCCCAGGTTTTATGGAGTTTACATACACCACGCCTGCTAAACATTCCGCAACTGCCTGAACGATTGTAAGTGCAATTGGAGCAGGTGCAGTTGCTCCTGCCTGCCCAGCTGATAGAAGAAGAATAGGCATTCCTCCCTGAATACACCTTTCCATAGCTTCACAACTTTCCGTAGCAAATTTCATTGGAGGAACAACAAAACAGTTTGAATTTGACACAAATGGTCGTTCTCTCCATTTTTTTTCGTCACCTGCTACCAAATGTAAAAAATCCAGACATTTTTTAATATGACTAGGTTCTGAGAAACTGGTTCCCACGTGCTTCGTAGTTCCACCGCAGCAAGCATAAAGAGTATTAAGATCCATTTCGAAGTTATCAGTTATATCACGGGCGACCATTACTCTTTGAAAAAAATGAATATTATCCAACTCATGAGTTATCTGAGCTGCATTATAAAGATCTAGTGATGTTGAGTCTCTGTATTCCTTTTTTTCAATGTCAACAAGATGAACGGCTGCACCGGCTGTTCCAAAAAAAACTTTTTTTCCAGATAAATGCATATCAAATTTTTCTTCTCTACCAAAAAGAGTAATTTCTCTATTTGACAGAGCGATCATATCCTCCACCAGTGATTTGGGAAATCTTAGCCTACCATCATCGCCCAAAATTGCGCCCACTTTCGTCATGTAGTCGATACCGCTTTTTGGAGCCAAACCTATACCAACTTCTGCCAAGGCGCTCAAAGATAAGTCATATAATTTTTTTACATCCGAATCGCTTAAGGGTTTGTAGTAACCTCCCGTGAGGCCTGGTTTTATTGGGTTTTGCTCTTCTGATATTGGAGCGGAACGCAAAGCTTTTTTAGCCTCTCTGCCTTTTCTTAAGGATTTTTCCATTTGTCACCTCTTAAAAAAATTTTAATAGAATAATCATGCCTTTATTTTTTCTGAAACAGGGTCATATAAAGGCCTAGACGAAATGATTGCTTTTGCCATGGTTCCTGCAATCTCAATGTGAAAGCTTGATTGCTCCACTGACTTAATAGTTTCCTCTCGCAATGGAATATAACCCATGCCAATTGCGCTTCCCAAAAAATGTCCGTAGTTGCCCGATGTTAAATACGATACTAATTCACCATCGCGATATATAGGCTCGTTGTGAAAAAGCATAAGGTTAGGATCTTCAAGTTGAAATTGGTATAAATATTTTGATAGGCCGTTATTATCTTTTTTTATAACGGCGTCTTTTCCAATAAAATCCTCTTTTTCCTTTTTAACAGCAAACCCAAGCCCTGCTTCTAATACATGATCTTCATCTGTAATATCATGTCCGAAGTGACGATAACCTTTCTCGATACGACAGCTATCTAGGCTATGAAGTCCACAAAGAGAAAGGTTATATTTTTCTCCTGCCTCACGTAAAACTTCAAATACATGGCAGGCTTGATCCGAGCCTACATAGAGTTCCCACCCTAGCTCTCCTACATAGCTAATTCTATGAGCTCTAGCAATACCATACCCAATTTCTATTTCCTTGGCTGAGCCAAAAGGGTGATTATTATTATCAAATTTATGAGGTGATATTTCAGATAGTAAGTTTCTTGAATTAGGGCCCATGAGTACTAAAACAGCCTCTGATGCCGTAACATCAGTAATAACAATATGAAAATTTTCTTTATGTCGGTTTAGCCAGCTTAAATCTCTAACAAGTGTAGCTGCTGGCACCACGAATAAAAAACAGTCATCTTTTAACCGTGTTACAGTTAGATCACTCTCAATGCCACCTTTTATATTTAACATCTGAGTATAGACAATTTTCCCAATGTCGATATCGACATTATTTCCACATATTCTTTGACAAAAATTGAGAGCATCAGCTCCTTCAACTCTTATTTTCCCAAAGCTACTCATATCTATGAGCCCTACGTTATTCCTTATCGCTAGGTGTTCGTTTTTATGGTTTTCAAACCAGTTTTGTTTTTTCCAATCATATAAGTATTTTTTCTCTTGATTATCACTAGCAAACCAATTTGCTCTTTCCCAACCGGCCAATTCTCCAAAGACGGCGTTTTCCTTTTTCAAATGCTCATGCAACGGTGATCGTCTAACATTTCGAGACGTCTCTACTTGTCTATAAGGATAGTGGTCAGCGTATAATAACCCCAAAGTCTCCTTTACCCTATCTTTTAGATAAAGCCTATTTCTTTGAAAAGGCTGCGCTCTTCTAATGTCAACATCCCAAAGATCAAATGGAGGAGATCCGTCATTAATCCATTGAGCAAGCGCCATTCCAGCTCCGCCTGATGAAACTATCCCAATAGAATTATACCCTGCGGCTACCCAAAAGCCTTTTAACTCGGGAGCTTCTCCTAAGTAATATTTATCGTCTGGGGTAAAGCTTTCAGGGCCATTGAAAAAAGTATTTATTCCATAATGTTCTAATGCAGGTATTCGCTTTATTGCTTTCTCTAATATTGGTTCAAAATGATCAAAATCTTCTGGTAGCTGATCAAAGCAAAAATTTTCATCTATTCCATCCATGCCCCACGGTTTTGCTTTTAGCTCAAAGGCTCCAATCAGGAATTTACCTGCATCCTCTTTGAAATATGTTTGTTCATCGGGCATTCTCAAGACAGGCAATATGGATAGGTCCTTAACTGGTTCTGTAACAATGTAAAAGTGTTCACACGCGTGAAGAGGAACAGTAATGCCCTGACTCTCGGCTAATTCTCTTGCCCACATCCCAGCGCAATTTGCTACATTTTCAGTTTTTATAATTCCTTTTCCATTTTCATTTACCCAATGTACGCCACTAACTCTATTATTGTGGGTGTTCAATCCGCATACCTTTGTATCTTCTATAATCCTGACTCCCAAATCACGTGCTCCCTTTGCCAACGCCATCGCTATATTTGCGGGGTCGCCTTGACCATCAAGTGGCAGGTGAACAGCACCCTTGACTCCGTGAGTATTAAGAAATGGATGAAGAGACTCTAGCTCAGGTACAGAAATCTCATTTGCTTCAACATCAAAGGCTTTTGCCATTGAAGCTTGTCGGAGAATTTCCTCATGTCTGTTATCCGTTAGAGCCACTGTTAAAGAACCATTTTGTCTTACTCCAGTAGCGATACCTGTTTCTTGTTCAAGCTTTACATAAAGGTCAGCTGAATATTTAGCTAACCTAGTCATATTTAAATTTGGTCTTAATTGGCCAATAAGACCAGCTGCATGCCAGGTCGTTCCAGAGGTTAATTTTTTTCGTTCCAAAAGAACAATATCTTTCCATCCTATTTTTGCTAAGTGATAAGCAAGAGAGCAGCCAGATATGCCTCCCCCAATTATAACAATCCTTGCGTGTGCAGGTAAATTCATTGTCTAAGTCTAAAGTTTTCTGGGTCCCAGAGTGGTTTGTTATCCTGAACTGTGGCTGGAAATCTTTCCCCGTAAATTTCAACTTCTATTTTGGTTCCTGGTTTACAAAGCTCAATTTTTAGCATACCCAAAGCTATTGATTGGTCAACTCTATAACCCCAGGCTCCAGAAGTAGTTTCTCCAACAATTTTATTATTGTGCCAAAGAGTCGACATATAGGGTGCGTCAAACCCATTTGATTTTACCTTTAATGTTACAAAACTCTTCTTAACTCCTATTTGCTTTTCTTTTAACAGTGCTGATTTGCCAATAAAGTCACTATCTTTATCAAACCTTACAAACCTTTCCAGTCCGGCCTCAAGAATTGAATAATCGCTTGAAAGATCTCCCTTCCAAGCTCTATATCCTTTTTCTATTCTAAGAGAATTTAATGCAAACATGCCAAACGGTTTCGCGCCCAGAAGGATTATTTTCTCATATATCGGTGTCAGATACTTGTTTTTGACATGAACTTCCCACCCCAACTCTCCTGCAAATGATACTCTAGCTAGAATTACTGGCATTGCGTCTAGATTGGCCGTTTGATGAGTTAGCCATGGTTGGGAAAGGTCCGCGTCTGTTATCTTGGTTAGTAAATCTCTGCTCTTTGGCCCGGTTACAATAAGAGTTGAGACTTCTGAGCTAGTATCCTCTATTGAAATATCGCTATTTGGCTCTATAGAATTCTTAAGTAATTCATAATCGTGCCATTGTGCTGCTGCTGCAGTAATAAGAGTAAAATGGTTTTGAGAATTCTTCATTATAGACATTTCTGTCAATATTCGTCCCCTTTTATCACTAAAGTAAGAGAGACTTATTTTTCCAACTTTAGGAAGCTTACCAACAATTAACCTATTTATAAAAGCTTCACTATCATTTCCTCTTAGTTCAAACCGTGAGAATCCTGGTAAGTCTAATACCCCTACATTATCTCTTACAGCTTCGCATTCTTCTCTTACCCTGGTTTCCCATGGACCATTTCTTTCCCATGTTTGAGCTGACTCCATAGAAGTATCATCATTGCCATGCGCAAACCAATTTGCCCTTTCCCAGCCATTGTAGCACCCCATCTGCCCTCCCATTTCTAAGATCTTTGAATGAATAGGTGACAGACGTCTGTCTGGGGCAGCAGGCCATCTCATGTGAGGGAAATGCATTCCATACTCATGCCCATAAATTTCTTTGCCTTTATCAATACAATATTGGTCATCAGTAAAATCTGTGAATCGCCTAGGGTCACATGACCACATATCCCATTCTGTTGTTCCTTCCGTAACCCATTCAGCTAAAACCTTACCCGCACCTCCTCCTTGGGCAATTCCAAAAGTAAAAACGCATGCTTCATATGCATTTTTAACGCCTGGCATAGGTCCTATTAATGGGTTGCCATCTGGTGTATAAGGTATTGGTCCGTTAATAACTTTTGAAACCCCAGCTTTTGCGAGCAGTGGCACACGTTTCATGGCATCTTCGACATACCATTCCAGCCTTTCCAGATCGTCAGGATAAAGTTGAAAGCTAAAGTCTTCAGGAATCGGGTCGTCTTTAGTGCACCAATGAGCTTTACAATTTCGTTCGTAAGGGCCCAAATTAAAGCCATGTTTTTCTTGCCTTAAGTAATAAGAAGAATCGACATCTCGTAATAATGGTAACTTATGGCCACTCTCAGCAGTCCACTTTTCAAGTTCTTCTACCTGCTCAGAAACTACATATTGGTGGCTCATTGCGACCATAGGAATTTTACGCCCACCGTAGGGAATAAACCATTCACTGACTTTTTGAGCATAATAACCGGCTGCGTTTACAACTATTTCAGCGGATATAGAACCGTTATCTGTTATTATATCCCATGAGTCATTTCTTTTTTTAACGCCTATAGCAGAACAAAATCGAACAATTTTAACGCCAAGTTTTCTAGCACCTTTGGCTAAAGCTTGAGTTAATTGGGCAGGATCTATATCTCCATCGGCAGGGTCATATAATGCACCTTTAATGTCATGAGTTTCAATGAAGGGATATAATTTTTTTACGTCGGCGTTATCCAAAATTTCTATATTCATTCCTTGATATAGCCCCATTCCCTTCGCTCTTTGAAATTCTTGCACTCTCTCAATACTGTGCCCTAGCCTTATGGAGCCAGTGACATTATAATTCATAGGGTAATCGACTTCCTCTCCTAGGCTGCTGTAAAGCTCAGTAGAATACCTTTGCATATTCATAATTGACCAGCTAGTAGAGAAAGTAGGAACGTTGCCTGCGGCATGCCAGGTGGAACCAGCAGTTAATTCATTTTTTTCTAATAATATGCAGTCTGTCCACCCAGCTTTTGCCAGATGGTAGGCGCATGAGACACCTACAACTCCACCACCGATAATGACCACTCTTGCTTGAGAAGGCAATCCACTCATACTATCCCCCTTTATTAAATATTAACAAGTATATGAGAAAAAAATCAAGTGGTTGAATAAACTAAAAAAATTGTTTTTCGATTCAATTAATTGATCGTCTAAATTATATCAAAATCAAGGAAAATTTCTTTGTCTATAGGTTCAAGCTGACAAGATAAAATAAATCCTTTTTTAATTTCCCATTCTTCTAAGGAATAGTTTTTTTGCATTTTTGCCTTGCCCGAGATTACTTTACATCTACAAGTAGCGCACATTCCATTCTTACAAGAATAGGGTATATTTATTCCAAATTGGTTAGCTTTTTCTATGAAATCTTCATTTCTTTTCATAAAAAAAGTTTTACGACTACCGTCCATTATAATGTCTATTTTACTTTCAGTAGTTTTTAAATCTTTAGACTTAATTTTAAAATCTTTAGTGGGAGTAACAAAAAATAGCTCAGTTTTTATTTTTTTTTCTGCAATTCCAAATTTTTTAAAATAAGACTGTAACTCCGTAGTCATCTCTATTGGTCCGCAAATAAAAATCTGATCCACTGAATCAAGGTCAATAAGGCCTTCTTTCTGAAGAAACTCAATCTTATCTTTTGTTATTCTTCCATTTAAAATTTCTGTGCTTTGTACTTCTCGGGAGAAGAAATTATTGACTAATAATCTATCAATATATTTATCTTTTAAATCTTGAAGCTCTTCCTTGAACATCATGTCAGCAAAGGATTTGTTTGAATAGAGTAGTGCAATTTTTGTTTCGGGTTCATTTTTTAGTGATGATTTTAGAATAGACATAATTGGTGTAATGCCAGATCCTGCTGCTATAAGAAGTAACTTTTTTGGATTTTTTCTGGAAGGAAAAAATTTACCTTCTGGGTTAGATAGTAATATTTTGTCTCCAGTTTTTTTTGTTTTAAGAAACTTAGAAAAAATGCCTTTTTCAATATGCTTAACTCCAATCTCAATATACTTATTGTTAGGCTCTGAACTTATTGAATAAGTACGAATGTGAGTTCCTTTTTTCGTATCAAATTGGACGCTGATATATTGTCCAGGTTTATGGGAGAATTGATATGTTAATGCTCTTGGAATACTAAACCTTATTCTGCTGCTGTTTTTTGTCTCTTTTTTTACAGAGCTTATTTCTAACTCAGAAAAAACTTGTTTAATCATTTATATACACTTGAAATGATCAAATGGTTCTTTGCATTGTAAACAACGGTATAAAGATTTGCATGCAGTGGAACCGAACTCAGAAACTTTCTCGGTTGAAAAAGAGGAACATTGAGGGCATTTAACTTTGTTTGCGCTGGCAACCTGTAAGTATCCATTTTTTTTTAACTGGGGTGGCGCAATGCCAAATTCTTCTAATTTTTTTCGCCCCTTACTAGATATCCAATCTGTTGTCCAAGGAGGAGAAAATGATTTCTCTACTCTTGCATGTATTCCTAATTTTTTTAATCTGTTCTTTATTTTACTCTCAATTACTGAAATTGCCGGACAACCTATGTATGTGGGAGAGATGGTGATTACGTGATTTTTGTTTTTTATTTTTATAGATCTTATTACGCCTAAATCTTCTAATGTAAGAAAAGGCAACTCAGGATCTGTCAACTCCCTTAGAGCATTCCATGCTTTATCATTATTTTGTTTCATTATCACCACTTTGAGTTTGGAAAGGCTCTCTGCATGTATTGTAGATCTGAGAGGAGAAAACCAAATATTTCGCTATGCTCTCCCTTACGCCCTCCATTTTTTTTTAACAAGATTTCTGGTAAATTTAACTTACCTTTTTTTAAGACATTTTTGACCTCTTTTTCCCAATTCTTAAAAATAGATGAGGGCTTTGGGAGGAATTTATTCTTGAAGGAAATATCAGCAAACTCATCATTATCAAATAACTCCCCAATAAAAGGTTCCATATTGGATACCGCCTCCAGCATTTTTTTATTACTTTCTTCTGTTCCATCGCCAAGCGTAATAACCCATTGAGAAGAATACTTTGAGTGATATGAAGTTTCCAAAAAAGCTTTTTCCGCGAATTCTTTTAGCTTTTTGAAAAAACAATTTATACTGACTTGTTCCCAAAAATATTTCATGTAGGTCGAAAAATAAAATAGCCTTAAGATAGTATTGCCAAAATGACCATTTTCTTGCTCTACAAGTAGAAGATTTTTATACTGATGTTCAAGTCTTAAAAAAGCTAATTGGTCCTCATGATTGTAGTCAGATTTCAATTGTATTGCTATTGAGTATAGTGCTTGTGCATGTCCAATTAAATCAAGAGCAATATTAGGTAGAGCAAGATCCTCTTCTAATGTCGGTGCATGCCCGCACCACTCAGATGTTCTATGCCCTAGTATTAAATTATCATCTCCAATTCTCAAGAGACCCTCAAAAACCATATCTACCATATCTTTTTTCATCACATGTGACCCACATCATCAGGGACATCGTAAAAAGTAGGGTGACGGTATATTTTATCATCAGCGCTAAAATTCTCTGCCTTTTCGTTTGGGTCTGAAGATACGATATCTTTCGATTTTACAACCCAAATGGATTGGCCTTCTCCTCTTCGAGCATATACGTTTCTAGCTGCTAGTATGGCCATATTTCGGTCTGATGCGTGAATAGACCCACAATGTCTATGGGACAAGCCATTTTTGGGTTGGATAAATACCTCCCAAAGATCAGTATCTTTCTTTTCTTCCGCCAAGTTATTCGGCTGCCACTACAGTTGATTGATTCTTAGATGCGTGCATGCGCGCTGCATTTCTAACCCAAAGGCCTTCATCCCAGGCTTTTTTCTTAGAAGATATTCTTTCATTATTCATTGGTCCGTTGCCTTTTACTACTTTCCAAAACTCTTCCCAATCAATCTTTCCGTGCGCATAACCACCTAAGCCATTATTTCTTTTTTTATCCCATTTTAAATCTTTATCAGGAATAGTAAGACCGATTTTTTTTGCTTGCGGCACAATAGCATCAATAAACTTTTCCCTAAGCTCATCGTTGGTATGTCTTTTTATTTTCCACTTTACTGAGGTTTCAGTATTTGGACTGTCTTTATCACTAGGACCAAACATCATGACGCTAGGCCACCACCATCTGTTCAAAGCTCTTTGAGCCATCTCTCTCTGATCTTTTGTTCCTCGTGCTAGGGTTAGCATTATTTCATAGCCCTGCCTTTGGTGAAAACTTTCTTCCTTACATATTCTTATCATCGCCCTAGCATAGGGTCCATATGAACAGCGACAAAGAGGAATCTGATTCATTATTGCCGCCCCGTCAACAAGCCACCCAATCGCTCCTATATCTGCCCATGTAGGTGTAGGGTAATTAAAAATTGATGAGTATTTTGCTTTTCCAGAAAGTAATTCTTCCGTCATTTCAAGTCTTGATTTTCCAAGTGTTTCCGCAGCACAATAAAGATAAAGACCGTGTCCTGCTTCGTCCTGCACTTTTGCCAAAAGAGACAGCTTTCTTTTCAGCGTTGGAGCCCTAGTTATCCAATTCCCTTCTGGAAGCATACCAACAACTTCTGAATGCGCATGCTGCCCTATTTGCCTTATCAAAGTTTTTCGGTAAGCTTCTGGCATAAAGTCTTTAGGCTCTATTTTTTCATCACGATCAATCTTCTTTTGAAACTCCTCAATAAGAGGAATTTCGTTTACGGAGTTATTTGTATCGCTATTCATTTTATCCTGATCCTTGAGGTCTCACACAGCTTTGTATATAGTAAAATTAGACAATTTTCAATAAAACTAAATAAGACACCAAAAAAAATTGCTTTGAAATTTGGACTAATGTTAAGCTAAAATAATTGAATTTCTCTAAGTAAGAGTGTTAATAATGACTCCTTTGCAACGTGCGAAAAAATCTGCAGAAATCATGTGGGAACGGGATAAGGCCTCTAAGGGTATTGGTATTAAATTAGAGAGAATATCACCGGGTGAGGCAGATTTAAGCTTATTAGTTGAAAGTAAGCATCTAAATGGACATGATATATGTCATGGTGGGTTTATATTCACACTAGCTGATAGTGCTTTTGCCTTTGCATGCAATAGCTACAATCAGGCGGCTGTGGCTCAAAATAATATGATTACATTTATTGCTCCAGCGCAAAAAGGCGATAAGTTACTTGCAAAAGCTAGAGAAGTAAGTCGATCAGGTAGATCAGGGATTTATGATGTTTCAGTGTTAAGTCAAGACCAAAAAAAAATAGCAGAGTTTAGAGGCCATTCTAGAACAATCGGTGGGCAAAATTTTGAAGAATAGAATCTGAGTAAGTTAAACAAAATTAAACTTTACGGAAAAAGTAATGAAAGATTTAACACCTAGAAAAGAAGAACTGGAGTCAATTGAAATAGCATCTTTAGATGAGATACAGGATCTACAATTGCGTCGATTGAAATGGTCCGTCAGCCATGCTTACGACAACATTGAATTCTACAAACGCAAATATGATCGTGTAGGGG
>CACFNV010000025.1 GCA_902567635.1 uncultured Alphaproteobacteria bacterium | reverse complement strand
TAGTGTCCATGGTTCGTGGGGTGAAAAACTAAATTTTAAGAATAATAATCTTTTTTATAAAGAACATCCCATTCGGGTATCTAACTTCAATCACATTGAAGATCTTAGCTTCCCAGAAGCTACGCCAAATATAGCGATAGACTGCACGGGAAAGTTTAAAGATGAAAAGTCGTTACAGGCTTATTTTGATAAAGGAATAGACTATGTATTGGTTTCGGCACCAATAGATTCTAAAAATGTCTTCAATATCGTTTATGGGATTAATCATAATGATGTCAATCTAGAAAAGTATAAGATACTTACTGCTGCTAGCTGTACAACAAATTGCCTGGCGCCGATTGTAAAAGTTTTGGAAACTAACATAGGTATAAGCCATGGCTCAATAACTACGATACACAACATCACAAATACCCAAACTATAGCTGACTCACCTAACAGCAACCTTAGGAGATCTAGATCAGGAATAAATTCTTTGATACCGACTACCACTGGATCTGCAAAGGCCATATCATTAATATATCCGGAACTTAAAGGTAGGCTAAATGGCCATGCCGTAAGAGTTCCTCTTCTTAACTCCTCTTTAACTGATTGTGTTTTTGAGATGAAGAAAAAAACAGATAAGGAGAATATAAATCAACTTTTTAGAGACGCCTCAAAAACCTATTTGAAAAACATTATTAGCTATGAGGATAAACCATTGGTATCTACGGATTATGTAAATAATCCTAATTCATCCATAATCGATTGTCTCTCAACCATGGTAGTAAATGACACTCAGTTAAAGGTTTATGCATGGTATGATAATGAGTGGGGTTATGCCTGCAGAATGGTAGATATAGTATCTTTCCTTACAAACAAATTAGGCTGAAATTTGCTTATATTTAACCCATTTTTCTCCATTACACTTGTTTACTGGTCTCTAATGCTGACGGATGGGGCAGTAAGAATGATTGTTCTTATGAACTTTCACGAAAAGGGATTTTCACCTTTTACCCTGGCATACATTTTTCTTTTGTACGAGTTTATGGGCATTTTAACCAATTTCTATGGTGGTTGGTATGGAAAGAAATTTGGCCTTAGCTTTATTTTAATTCTTGGCGCTTGTTTACAAATATCATCTCTAGTAATCCTGGGTTTAATGCCTACCGGTTTTTCAGAATTTAACACCATTATTTTTCTAATTTTTTTTCAAGGACTTTGCGGTGTCGCTAAAGATTTGACGAAAGTAGCTAGCAAAACATCTATAAAGTTTTTGAGTGATGAAGATAAAAATGAGAGTTTATTTAAGAACATAACGTGGCTTACCGGTTCAAAAAATACTGTGAAAGGCTTAGGCTTTTTTGTTGGAGCTAGCCTTATTACATTTTTTAGTTTTTCAATCTCCTTATTTTCCTTGGCCTGCTTTTTAGCTTTTTTCTTTTTCTTGTCGATTTTATCTTTATTGCGATCTCCAATATTAGTTTCTAGAGACATCAATACAAAAATTGTTAGGGTTTCTTCCACTAGCAGGGAAATTAATATTTTGTCTTTAGCCAGGGTATTTCTTTTTGGAGCACGTGATATATGGTTTGTTGTGGGTATACCTGTATTTTTTATTCATTCTTTTACAGTAATTTTTTCACTTCAGACAGATAAGACTTTAGCTTATCTGTCTGTTGGAGCCTTTATGGCTACTTGGGTTATTCTCTATGGAATAGTTCAAGCCAAAGTGCCTCAAATAATTAAGAATTTATCTACTGAATCAATTTTTAAAGCTGCTCGGGTATGGTCTCTGGTCTTAGTAATGCCAACTTTTATTTTAACGCTTACCATCCCAGTTTTTGAGAATATCTTTGCAACATATTTCATTTTATTTGTCATAATGTTTCTTTTTATATTTGGGTTTTTCTTTGCAATAAACTCAAGCATTCATTCATATTTAATTCTCGCTTTAACAAAAAATAATAATGCTTCTGTAGATGTAGGCTTTTATTATTCGGCAAATGCCTTGGGCAGGTTTATTGGCACTTTACTATCCGGTTTGAGTTTTCAGTTTGGAGGTCTATTCTTATGCCTCTTAAGTTCAACGATTTTTTTATTAATAGCCTATTTCTTTACTGGCAAACTAAGACATAAGTCTCAAAAATTGGATTTTTCATAAAAAATTCATATATTTAAAGTAGAAAAATCAAAAACTTTTTATCCAAAGGAAAAGTAATGAACCCTAGAAATGGTCCCTACTTATTATTCGCAACTAGCGTATCCATTATTCTTTTCTTGTTTGCTTTTATGGAATATCCCAATTGGGTCTTACCGATTACAGCTTCCTTTTCTTTTTTTATATTCTACATGTACCTAAGTTCTACCCGAATCTCTAACACAAACCACGCTAACGAGCTTAAAAAAATTGCCATAGAAGAAGAGATAAAAGAGATCCAAAATTCAAAAATGACCTACAAAGTTATTAAGGGACTTTTGAATATTATTCCCTCTCCCTTTATTCTAATTGACAGAACGGGATGTCTCACTTTTATTAACTCAAAAGCAGAAAGCATAGTGTCTAATATTTCAATTGGGTCTCACATATCTACTATTATTAGATCTCCCAAATTTTTGTTAGCGATTGAAGATGCTATTAACAACGATAAAGAGATTATCGTGCAGTTTGAGATTGAAATTCCTCAGTTCAGGCAATTAGAGGCTCACATTTTTTTTATTTCCTCTAGCAAGTCTTCAGATAAATTCAATGATATTTTTATTCAGCTTACTGATAACTCAGATAATATTAGAGTTGAAAAAATGCGCACAGATTTCGTTGCAAATGCTAGTCACGAATTAAGAACCCCTCTATCCTCAATAGCCGGTTACATAGAGACCCTTCAAGGTCATGCAAAAGATGATGAGAAAACTCGGGATATATTTTTAGAACTAATGGGAAAGCAGGCATATAAAATGGAAAGGCTTATTCAAGACTTAATGTCTTTGTCACGACTTGAGGTCCAAGAAACAAAGCCAATTACCACAAAGTGTTCAATATTCGATATTATAGAAGAGCTATTAGAAAACTTAAAACCAATCGCCATAGATAGCAAAGTAACTATTTCAAATAATATATCAAAAAAAATGGAACCAATAACTGGAGATCACAGTCAGCTTACACAAATGTACTCTAACCTTATCGAAAATGGCATCAAATATTCTGGGCCTGGATCTAAAATAAAAATCTATGAGTCAAAAGAGAAATCTACATCGATGATTGCTATAGTTGTGGCTGATAATGGCAAAGGTATATCTTCAGAGCATATAAACAGACTTACGGAAAGATTTTATAGAGCCAACTCAAACGCAGAATTGGAAAAAGAAGGTACCGGCTTGGGTTTATCTATAGTTAAGCATATTCTTATTCGCCACGGAGGTCGCCTGCAGATTAGATCTCAATTATCAAAGGGAAGTAAATTTATTACCTGGCTACCCCACAGTGTTTCTAAAAAGAAAAGAAAGAGTGAAAAAAAAGTTTCATAAAGAGCCACTAGATAAAAAATATTATATTTCAATTCCTTACAAAGTCATAAAAAAGTCATATATATGACATAATATCTTATGCATTGGCTGACAATAATAGCCCCAGATATTTTTTAAGTTAACAATTTATGGAGCTATTGAAATATGAAAAATTTTTTAAAGATTCTAGCTGGCGCAGTCATGTTATCTGCAAGCGCATTCAGCACATTATATGCAAGAGAGGGAGATCAGATATCCATTGTCGGCTCATCGACTGTTTTTCCTTTTGCAACAATCGTAGCAGAAAGGTTTGCCAAGAATACTGATTTTAAAGCACCTGTAATCGAATCAACTGGTTCAGGTGGTGGATTAAAGCTTTTCTGCGCTGGTATCGGGCTAGAACATCCCGACGTTACAAATGCTAGTAGAGCAATAAAATCAAGTGAAAAAGAAAAGTGTGTTGCCGCTGGTATTACGCCTGTTGAATATTTGATTGGTTACGACGGCATTACTTTTTCTAACAGCAACAAAGCAGATAAGTTTACTTTGACGAAAGAGGAAATTTTCAAAGCAGTTTCTGCAAAAATTATGTCAAACGGTAAAATGGTAGACAATGGTTATAAGCTTTGGAGCGATATCAACCCCGCTCTTCCAAATGTAAAGATTGATGTTCTTGCTCCTCCACCATCATCAGGTACTAGAGATGCTTTCGTTGAACTTGTTATGCACTCAACTTGTAAAAAGGTATATAAAATGCCTAAAAAAGGTGATGATGGCTACAAGGCTCTTTGTTCTGCACTTAGAGAAGACGGTGCTGTTACCGAAGCAGGAGAAAATGACAACCTAATAATTGAAAAACTAGCAGCCAACAAAGATAGGTTTGGTATATTTGGATTTTCTTTCCTAGACCAAAACAAAGACAAAGTACAAGGATCTCTTGTTGATGGTGTTGAGCCGAGCATGGCGACAATAGCTGACGGATCTTATGGGGTAAGTCGCCCTCTTTTCTTTTACGTAAAGAAAGAACATATTGGCGTTGTTCCTGGAATTCAGGAGTACTCGGATTATTTCATGGGATTGACAAAAAGTGGTGGTCCATTGGAAGCGGCAGGCTTGATACCTAAGCCATAACAAATTGATTTACAAATATGTAAAGCCGTTCTAATTTGGTAACGGCTTTACTGTTTTTTTAGACCACCAATTTATAAAGGACCAATTTTTTGTTCACTCTGCCCTTAAGCTTTGTGTTTGTAATTCTGGTAGGAGTGTCCTTATTCTTTTTCTATTTTTCCAAAAAGTCTATTGTTCAAAAATCTGCCCAAATAGGACAAAGATCCAAAACGCTTTCTACCTATTATGGTCAAAATGCTTTCCTTTGGTCGTTTATCCCATCCTGTTTAATATTAATATTGATAAGTTTAGCCGGACCTAACTACGTAGATCAGATCTTTTTTGCGAGAGTTCAAGAATTAAATCCAAAATTCAATGACTCTTTCATCAGCCTTATACTTTCCAAAGTCATTAATGTTGCGAATGGAAAAATTGGCACGGATGATCAAAAAATTCTTACTTTGGCTAATGAGTATAAGATAGCAACTGAGAAGCTCTATTTCTACAGGGGTCTTGTTGTTATTCTTTGTGCTTCCATGTTAGGACTGCTAGTTTCATATCTTCAAAAACCAAAAACTAACGCGAGAGATAAAGTTGAAACTTTTATTATTAATTTATTCTTTATATCAGCCGTAATCGCTATTTTAACTACCGCTTCAATTATTCTCAGTCTTCTATTTGAAGCCTTGAAATTTTTTAACCTTTACAATTTTTTTGAATTTCTTTTCGGTCTTCATTGGGCTCCAAACGTTGCGATTAGAACGGACCAAGTTGCTTCAGATGGTTCTTTCGGCATGATACCAGTATTAGCGGGAACTCTTTTAGTTTCATTTATTGCTATGTGTGTAGCCATTCCTGTCGGTCTTTATTCGGCTATTTATTTAGCAGAGTTTGCAGCCCCGAAAATAAGAGACTACATTAAACCGACTCTTGAAATACTCGCTGGTATACCCACAGTTGTTTACGGATATTTTGCTGCTCTAACAGCCGCGCCATTTTTTAGAGATGTGGGCGGTTCAATTGGCTTAAGCGTTTCATCCGAGTCAGCGCTAGCAGCAGGTGCAGTAATGGGAATTATGATTATTCCTTTTATTTCTTCTTTGTCTGATGACGTAATTAGAGCAGTGCCTCAAAGTCTTCGTGATGGGTCAATGGGTTTAGGGGCAACAAAGGCCGAAACTATTTATAGGGTAATTCTTCCTGCTGCCCTTCCTGGTTTGGTTGGAGCAGTTTTACTAGCTGTTAGTAGAGCAATTGGCGAGACAATGATTGTTGTTATGGCTGCAGGTCTAAGCGCTAAACTGACGGCCAACCCATTAGATTCTGTAACCACAGTAACCGTTCAAATTGTATCCTTATTAACTGGAGACACAGAGTTCGATGATATAAAGACACTCTCTGCGTTTGGCTTAGGGTTAGCATTATTTTTCTTTACCCTAATTTTAAACGTCATCGCTCTCACCGTTTCAAGAAGACTTTCTGAGAGATATGAATAGTATGGACATAAATAGAAAAAATTTTACACGCTCCAGAAAAAGAGTTGAGACTAGACTTAAGTTCTATGGTCTCACATCCATATGCTTCTCTTTGTTAATGCTAGCCACTTTATTGATTTCTATAGGTCTAAACGGGTATACAGCACTTCAACAAGCATATTTCAAAATTTCTATACCGGTAGATGCTAGTGAATTTACCAGCGAAGACGGTAATATTTTGAAAAATAAAATAAACCTTTATGACTGGGATGGTACAGTAAACCGGTCATTTAACAAACTTTTTCCAGAAGTAAAAAGTAGAGACGATAGGAAAAAATTATTTTCTATAATATCTAGTAACTCCGGGTATGACTTTAAAGAGATAGTAAAAAAACGATCTTTAGATAAAGGAAAAACAGTACTAACCGTTTGGTTATCTCTTTCTGATGATGCTGATCAATATTTGAAGGGAAGATTAAGTAAAGACATTCCTGAAAAAGATAGGCGTATAAGTAATCAGGAAATCAAATGGGTGGATTCCTTGGTTGAAAGAAAAATTGCTCAATTAAAATTTAACAAAACATTTTTTACAGCTGCTGACTCCAGAGAACCTGAAAGCGCTGGAATACTAGGAGCCGTTGTTGGTTCTGCTCTAACATTAACGATAACTATACTATTTGCTTTGCCTCTTGCAGTTATGGCTTCTATCTATTTAGAATATTTTGCAAAACCTGGGAAAGTAACAGATTTTATAGAGGTGAATATTAACAACCTTGCAGCTGTACCCTCTATAGTTTTTGGTTTGCTTGGTCTATCAGTATTTCTCTCAACTTTCGGTTTACCTCGATCAGCTCCATTGGTTGGTGGTCTTGTTCTTGGCCTAATGACTCTTCCTACAATTATAATTGCTACAAGAGCTTCGATAAGATCTATACCACCATCTATAAGAGAGGCGGCTCTTGGATTGGGGGCATCGAAAATGCAAGCGGCTATGCATCACGTATTACCTCTAGCAACACCAGGTATTTTAACCGGAACAATAATTGGAATGGCCCAAGCTCTTGGAGAAACAGCTCCTTTACTGATGATAGGAATGGTAGCTTTTATTATAGATGTCCCAAGCAGTTTTACCTCAAGCGCAACTGCTATGCCTGTCCAGATTTTTATGTGGTCTGATAGTGCAGAAAGAGCTTTTTATGAAAGAAGCTCTTTAGCCATTTTGTTTTTGGTTGGGTTTTTAATTATAATGAATTTAATTGCTGTAGTTTTACGGAAAAAATTTGAAAAAAGATGGTGATACTATGAAACAAAAGCTAATCGCAGAAAACGTTGATGTTTTTTATGGGGAAAAGCAAGCAATAAATAATATAAGCCTAGGTATAAACGAAAATACAATAACTGCTCTTATAGGTCCCTCTGGTTGTGGAAAATCAACTTTCCTAAGATGCCTTAACAGAATGAATGACGTTATCGATACTTGTAAAATATCTGGAAAAATTTTAATGGACAATACTGATATATATGGAACGGAGGTCGATCCCGTTGAATTAAGGGCTAAAGTTGGAATGGTTTTTCAGAAGCCAAACCCTTTTCCAAAGTCTATTTTTGAAAATATTGCCTACGGTCCAAGAATTCATGGCTTAGCTAGCAATAACAGTGAGCTAAAAGATATAGTTCTAAGTAGTCTTGAAAAGGCGGGTTTGATTGACGAGGTTAAGGATAGGCTCGATGATCAGGCTACTGGATTATCTGGAGGCCAACAACAAAGAATTTGTATTGCGAGAGCAATAGCAGTAAGCCCAGAGGTTATTTTAATGGACGAACCTTGCTCAGCACTGGACCCAATAGCGACAGCAAAAATTGAGGAATTGATGAATGAACTTTCACAATCATACACAATAGTAATTGTTACTCACTCAATGCAACAGGCTGCAAGAGTATCCAAGAAAACGGCGTTTTTCCATCTTGGTGACTTGATAGAATATAATGATACAGACAAAATTTTTACTCAACCAGAAAATGAAAAAACACAAGATTACATTACAGGTAGATTTGGATAGATAGGAGGAAATAAATATGACTTTACACATATCATCAGCGTATAACGGAGATTTAGTTCACATAAATGCCAAAGTTGTAGAGATGGGAGGTCTTTGTGAACAAATGATTGAACACTCCAATAAGGCAGTAAGAGATAACAATATTGAACTAGCGGACAAGGTTGTTTTATTAGATGAAAAAACTGATGATTTAGAAGCCGATATAAATGAATCAATAATAAGAGCTATTGCACTACGTCAGCCAGTTGCTGATGATCTTAGAGTTTTATTTTCAGCAATAAAAATTTCAGGGGCTTTTGAAAGAGTGGGAGATCTCTGTAAAAATATAGCCAAAAGAACTCGGCTATTAAATGATGATCCCCATAAGGACGTCAGAAAAAGTATTTTTTCTCTAGGAGAAAAGGTAAAGGAACAGTTAACTCGCTCTATAAATTCCTACACTCAACAGGATATTAAATTGGCAAAAAAGGTGTGGGAAAGAGATTATGAGATAGATCAAATATACACTGACCTTTTTGATGAGATTCTAGTTTATTTAAAAAAGAAAAAGAGAGTGGCCGCTGGCTCCCATTTAATGATAATTGCAAAAAATTACGAAAGAATAGGAGATCACACAACTCACATAAGTGAAATGACTCATTTTGCAATTACTGGTAGACATCTTGTAGCTGAGAGACCAAAAGTAAACCTACCAATATAGGAAGGGAGTATTGTGAATAACAAAGTTTTACTAATAGAGGATGATAAGGACCTTCAAGAAATTGTTTCCTATAATTTCTCCAAGGAGGGCTTTGTCATCAATTCTTGCCTAGATGGAGAGGATGCTATGGAAATGGTAAAGCATGAAAACCCTGACTTAATTATTCTTGACTGGATGTTACCAAATGTATCCGGTGTAGAAATACTAAGGCAAATTCGGTCTATCAAGAAATATAGAAAAATTCCTGTGATAATGCTCACTGCAAAAAATGAAGAAACTGACAGGTTAAAGGCATTTGATGGTGGTGCTGACGACTATATATCCAAGCCGTTCTCAAATGCTGAATTGATTGCTAGATCAAAAGCAATTTTAAGAAGGATTAAGCCCGAAGATTTTGCGGACTCGCTTAATTTTCACGATATTGAATTAAATAGAGACACAAAAAGAGTATTTCGAGGCAAGAAAGAGATAAAGCTTGGCCCAGTGGAATTCAAACTCTTAGAGGTTTTCTTAATGCGGCCAGGTCAGGTGTTTAGCAGAGAACAGCTACTTGATAAAATATGGGGAAATGAGATCTATGTTGAAGACCGTACAGTTGATGTTCATGTTGGTCGTTTGAGAAGAGCTCTAAATCGGGGGAAGGCAAAAAAAGACCCTATAAGAACTGTTAGAAGTTCGGGCTACTCTTTAAATGAAAAGTATAGCTAGTATCAAGGTTAATTTATCTCTAAATAACTCTCGAAATTCTTCGTAGCCTTTTCCCAGGAAAACTTTTTAGCATGTTTAACAGCATCTTCGGCTTTTAATTTTGTTACTCTTTTACACGCTTCAAGCAGATCATCATGAAGAACGCCGCCTTTAGAATTACCAATTACATCTGAAGGTCCGGATACATCATAAGCAGCTACAGGAAGACCGCATGCCATTGCCTCTAATAATACTAAACCAAAGGTGTCTGTTTTTGATGGAAAGACAAAATAGTCGCATTCCTTATAGATTTCAGAGATTTCCTGATGAGTTTTGTTTCCAAAAAATTTTACATCAGGAAATTTTTTTTTCAAATTAATGGCGTCTGGGCCATCACCTATCATCCATTTTTCCCCATCAATTTTAAGACCTAGAAAATCACCTAAATTCTTTTCAACAGCCAATCTACTTGTACAGACGTAAACTTTAGTTTTTCTTTTCTTTACAGAACTCTTTTGATATTTAAAAGTTTCAATATCAACGCCTAAAGACCAAATCTCTGGATTACCTACTTTCCACTCAATTAGATCATCTTGTACTGTCTTTGAAGGGACAAGTACGCGTTCTGAGTTTTTGTGGAACCACCTAAGATAGGCATATGTCCACGATAATGGCATTCCTGTTCTAGCTTTTATGTATTCAGGAAACCTAGTTTGAAATGCAGTGGTGTATTTAAGCTCATTCTTCTTAGCATAGGAGCGTGCCGCCAAGCCAAGGGGGCCTTCAGTATTTATATGCAAAACATCTGGCTCTAGATTATCCAATAGTCTAAATATTCTCTTTTTTGCAAATAGCGCTAATCTAATTTCAGGGTAAGTTGGGCACGGAATATTTCTAAATCTATCCGGACCTATTACAAAGACGTCATGACCAGACTTTCTTAAAAACTTTACTGTTTGCTGAATGCAAACAACTACGCCATTAACTTGAGGCAACCAAGCGTCTGTTACAATAACGATTTTCATAGGGGCTCTACCTATTCCAAATACTCAAAATTGGCTATTCGTCTTTTGGTTTCTGACCACTCCACAATTTCAAGCTTTCCATCAAAATGCTCAACGAGCGCTGTCATTGATTCTACCCAGTCACCATCATTGGCATATAATATTCCCTCTATTTCTCTTATTTCCGCTTTATGAATATGACCGCAGATAACACCATCACAGCCTCTTCTTCTAGTCTCGGTTACCATTGATTTTTCAAAAGCAGATATAAAAGATACAGCCATCTTAACCTTAGATTTTAAGTATTGAGAAAGAGACCAATAAGGGAACTTAAAAAATATTCTTATGGAATTAAATAAGGCATTAATCTTCAGTAGAAAAACATAAGCCCAATCGCCGATATAAGCAAGCCAACGCGCATGCTGAATAACATTATCAAATAAGTCTCCGTGGACAACCCAATATTTCTTACCATTAGGAGATTCGTGAACATCGTCGTCCTTTACTTTAATCCCTCCTAACGTAAGACCTACAAACTCTCTTGCGGCTTCATCATGATTTCCAGGAATGAAAACAATCTCTGTTCCATTTTTTGCTTTCTCTAGGATTTTCTGTACTACATCGTTATGAGCTTGAGGCCAATGCCATCTTTTTGAAAGTTGCCAGCCATCCACTATGTCACCAACTAGATAAATTTTCTCTGCATCCGTATACCTCAAAAAACTCAATAGTTCCTTAGCCTGGGAGCCTTTAGTTCCCAGATGAAAATCTGATATCCAGACTGTTCTAAATACTTTGGATGGATTGCTAAGATCTTGCATTTCTATATTACATTTAAGTAAGTGTTTAATAATTTAAGTTAAGTGTTTAATAATCTTTTTATTTTGGGTGTAATTTGTTTTTTATAAGCCTTTAATCACAAACTCACCCACATTTATTTTTTTCTATACTTTCTAACTGTCCCACCTTATTCATTTGGAAGAGAATTTGGAAGAGTAAATATGGAAAAATATTCAAAATATAGGTATTTTTACCACTTTGTCATTTTATTCATAGTCTTCTTAAATCATCATTCCCTATATGCTGCAAACATCACGTTTTGGGATAAAACAAAAAGCCTAGGTGTTGAAGTAAAGATACCCTATTGGGCTCTAGAGAAAGACGTTTCTTCCACTGAAGAAAACGGAATAAAAGAAGATGGAAATCTTTACAATAATGTAAAAATCTACAAGCCATCGGGCAAACCAAAAAACTGGTCTCAGTTTTTTTCTATTCAAATTGAAAGCGGAATGGAAGATTCTGTGGAAGTTTTTAAGGATTTACAGGTTGGCGCCTATATTAACTATTGTAAAAGCAATTCACTCGCCTTTAATTTAATAAAGGAAAGTTCCGATCAAATCGTGTTTTCAGTTTTTTGTGGAAAATACAAACATGATAGAAACAAAGGCGAGGTAGCCGTTTACTCAATGATTAAGCATAAGTCATTTTTTGTAAAAATATTTCACCAATGGAGAGGCGGTCAAATGGATATAAATGATAGTTCCAGCTGGAACACATCGAAAGAGGAGATGACGAATATTATAAAAGATATCTCTTCCATAAAAATACATTTTAAAAAATGAGGCAAATGAATTGAAAATTCTTATTCTTGGAGCGGGAGCTGTTGGTGGATACTTTGGAGCTCGATTAATCGAGTCTGGTGCCGATGTTACTTTTTTAGTGAGAAAAAAAAGATCTCTTCTTCTTAAAAAACAGGGTTTAAAAATCATTAGTCCATGTGGTGATCTAAACCTTAAGGTAAAGACCATAACAAATGCCGGAATTACCCCCGTTTATGATGTTATCTTACTTACCAATAAGTCTTATGACATGGACGAAATCCTTGAGACTAATTTTCCAGTAAAAAATAGCAGTGTAATTATTCCGTTGCTAAATGGATTTTCTCACATAAGAAAAGTTGAAAAAAAATTTAGTAATGCATCTGTATTTGGAGGTTTGGCGCACATCTTTTCAACAATAGGAGTTACCGGAGAAATCCAGCATTTTAACGAAGTTCATTCTATTACATTTGGTCACCTGAAAAACAAAAATAAAGATATCGGGAAAAATTTTTACGACATCTGTGATAAGGCAAATTTCACGGTCAATTACTCAAATAACATAGTCTTAGATCTATGGTATAAATGGATACTTATTGCTACTGTAGCAGGAGCCACAACAATGTTTAAATGTGTATTAGGTGAGGTTCTAAGCACTAAGTTTGGGAAGTCCTTTGTTGAAGAGCTACATGAAGAATGTATTAAAATAGCTAAAAGCAAGAATATAAAATTGGAAGAAAAAACCATTTTTCAGCAAAGAAAATTTTTAACACTGAAAAACTCTAATTGGAATTCTTCAATGCGAAGAGACATGGAAAATGGATCTAAAATAGAGCATGATCATATATTTTTTGAATTAATAAAGATAGCCAACAGAAATAAAATAAGCTGTCCAAATTTAAAATTAGTTTTTACCAATGGTCAAATTTACTCGAGCAAACTTTAGTTAAGGAGCTAACCAGTTAAAGTTTCCAGAGGATACATCGAAAGCTACTCTTTCATGTCCTGATGATTTTAAATACAGGTAATCTATTTCTATAATTTTATTACTAACTACACAAAAATTTTTCTTACCTTCTTCACTTTCTTTTAAGCTTGGGTTTTTTCCCTTCAGCTTTTTTGGCAGGCCATCATCACATGTTTCTATTTTTGATGAAGGGCTATATTTTGTCAGATAGCATTTTCTTGATGACAGTCCAACTTTCTCCCAGGAAGTATTCGATATATCGTCATTGTGGTGAATTGAGGAGATAGTTCTAATTCTAAGTTGTGTTTTTAACGAAAAACTATAAAAAAGACAGAGTGATTCAGCATTTTTCTTTATCATATCAACTTTTGGGCTTCGATAATCCGTATGAAAGAAAAGTATCTTGTTGTCTTTGTCGAAACTTCTAAGTACTACGCTTCTTGCCTCCAACCCTTTTTCACCGGAGTTACAAAAAGTCATAATGTGAAAATCGTCATCTCTAGTAGTTGCTCCGCGGTATAAATGTTCGTAAATACTGCTTAAAATTAAATCGTTCATAAGGTTTCCAATATTTTTTATGCTTACTACAAATTACAATATACGTTCCTTAAAAATTTTTTCTAGAGAACCTTTCTGGCTTTTGGTTTTTCTTGCCATAGCAATGCCTTTATCCTTTGCAACTTGGGTTGCGCTTTTAAATAACTTTGTTATCGAAGTTTCTGGTTTTTCCGGCGTAGACATAGGATGGCTACAAAGTGCAAGAGAAATACCGGGGTTTCTAGCGGTAGGGGTTATATTGGTTTTGTTCATAATGCGTGAACAGACCTTAGCCTACATATCTCTAATTTTTTTATCTGTTGCTACAGCCGCCACAGCGTATTTCCCAAGTTTCTATGGATTGATAATAACTACAATTATTGGTTCTATTGGGTTTCATTATTATGAGACTGTTAACCAATCCTTGCAACTCCAGTGGCTAGACAAGAAAACAGCCCCCTCATCTATTGGTTGGATTGTAGCCGCTGGATCCGGTACATCTCTTATAGTTTATTTGGGGATAATATTTTTTTGGTCATACCTAAACTTTTCATTTCTTACGATTTATTTTACGTCTGGATTATTAACGCTTTTGGTTGTTGCTTTTTGTTGGTTTAGATATCCAACATTTGCAATCAAAAAAGAGCAAAAAACTACTCTGGTATTAAAAAAGAGATACTGGCTTTATTACGTTTTACAATTTTTGTCTGGGGCAAGAAGGCAAATTTTTGTAGTGTTCGCCAGCTTTATGATGGTAGAAAAATTTGGTTTTGATGTTCATCAATTAACATCGCTATTCCTTGTTAATTTTCTCGTCAATATGTTAATCGCTCCTTTGATTGGCAAATACATTGAGAAATATGGGGAAAGAACAGCTTTAATAATAGAATACTCAGGCCTTACTGTAATTTTCCTTCTTTATGCCGGTTTATATTTTTTTGACTGGTCATATATTGTTGCCTCTTTACTTTATATTGCTGATCACGTTTTTTTTGGTTTGGCCTTTGCGATGAAAACGTATTTTCAGAAAATTGCTGACAAGGAAGATTTTGCTCCAACTGCCGCTGTTGGGTTCACTATTAATCATATATCTGCAGTTTTTTTGCCGGCTATTTTAGGATACATATGGATTAAAAATAATAGCGCGGTGTTTTTTCTGGCTGCAGCGATAGCCTTTTGTTCTTTAATAATAGCTTTTCTTGTTCCCAGAAACCCAAAAAAGGGTGAAGAGACAGTTCTCTCTAAGTTTTTTTATTAGGTATTCTGCTGATGAGTTTCTGTATGTATCGGTTTTATAATTTCATCTGAAGGATTAGGTGGTTCAGGGATCTTTACTATTTTTATCCACCCATTTAAAAAATCGAACTTTAAGCCTATCTCTCGAACGCCCAAGGAAAGCAAGATATCTTGAAGTCCCGTAGTTTTTGCTACGGCCTTTTTAATTGATTTGCACATAATCTTATGCAAGAACTCACGTTTGAGTACCGCTTTTGGTCGAAATTCTTTTTCTAACTCGTGATACTCAAGGTTTATGCATCTTATATTATTTTCAGAAATACCGTTACTACCTACGGAAACGGCTACAAGTGGCTTCGTTTGCCCTACGCGTGGTATTGCCCAAAAAGCCTGAAACTCCCAATTAGGTCTGACCATACTACTTATCTCTGCATTTAATGCTGTGCTTTGAGAGAAAGAGGGCGTCCCAAACGCAAACATTAGGCACCAAATAAAAATATAGATCTTTTTATTCAAAGTTATTTCCCAATCTTTAAAATTAATTAATAAGACTATAATTTATTTATCATCTAAATTTTCTTTGTCCATCGTAATATCTTCTCCCTCACTATCTTTTCCTATAATAAGGGGCAGAATTTCTGTTTGGTCAGCATTCAACTCTGTATCTTCTATAGGCTCTATCCATTCCATTGTAGAAAAACTATTGCACTTTTTACATATTGGCGCCCAGCTGCCTTGGCTTTTGCAATTTGAACAAACCCATCTTTTTGATCTTTTGGCTGTAACAGCTTTTGCCAACCAGCCTTTTACTTCAGAATCCGATGACCCAGACCCTTTTTCAATGGCTGCCATCAAAGTATATATTTTTGAATTAGCTTGATTCTTATCTGTAAGATCACTAATTGATCTCCGAGCTTCAGGAAAATTTTCCAATAAAATGTTAAGCTCAGCCTTAAGTGTTTTGGTTTCTATATCTGATTTCTTGAAATTAAGAATTTTATTAAATCTCTCTACTCTCTCTGAAGGAGTTTCACTTGTTTCGATTTCAGCAAATTTTTTTGCTATTTCTGGATGAGGTAATGATTTCCATGCACTAATTAAAATAGTTTCCGCTTTAGCCTTTCGACCTTTGATTATCTCCATGTCCGCCAAAAGCAATGAGTTTGCTATTAGCCCAGGGGCTCTTTTAAATGCTATTTTTGCCTTTTGCATAGCCTCTTCAATTTTTCCTTCTTCTCTCAATTTTTTTGCTATTAAATATAAATGCGTTCCTTCATATCGGTTTCTAGCTACTTTGTCAGTTGGCTCTAATTTTTGCAGATCTAAAAAAGTTTTATGAGCCCCATTCCAGTCCTCCTCCATTAATTGAAGTTCAAGAAAAGTTTTTTGAAATGATATGTTTTTTGGTTTTAATGCTATCAATTTTTTAGTCAGTTTTAAGGCCAGACTGGTATCCCCTTCTGCCAACTTAATTTTTATCAAACCAAAAAGACCCATGCTCATGGTGTTTTTATTTTTTAAAAAACCCTCAAATATCTTTTTTTGTTCGGAAATGTTTCCGAGCGCTTCATAAGAAGAAAGAGACAATATATCTGGCAAAGATTTATATTTTAGATATTTTTTACTACGCTTAATTTCTAATAAGGACTTCTTGTGATCACCTTCAAAATTAGCAGAAAAAGCATTTATCAAGGACGTAAATCCTTTCCTTTCAGATCTTTTTTCAAAAAATCTTCGTAGGGCAGTTTCATCACCTCGTATAAATCTATATACAGCAGCCAAGAGCCTGAAAAAAACACCAAAAATAGAGAAAAAAATTAGGAGAATTATTATTAAAATCACAAAGCTTATAATACTGAATCTATATTCACGGGATAAAATATTTATTATAACAAACCCATCTATTCCTTTGATGAAATTCATTATGAATGCAAAAGAGATTATTAAGCTGAAAAAAATCGCAGTTTTTATAAAGCTCCAAGCCACCTTTTTACTCCAAAACTATTTATCTATAAGACCGTTGAAATCTTGAATCCATTTACTCATCACTTCTTTTGCCTTAATAGGCAGTTTTTCTATTTCTTTTCTTGCCTCATTCAACTGACCCTTTTTTAAGAAATCCTCTATTCTAGAAAGAATTGCGTCTGTACTTGTTCCTTCAATCGGAGCCACAGACCGAGAAACAAATTTACTTTTAAAGTAATTAAAAATTCTATCAGTTAATTTTTGACTATTTTGGGCTGCAATTTCCTGCTCTAAAACATCATAAGAAACTTTAGAAAAATCTTTCAAAAGTAATAATAGTTTTGACTGATTAATTAGGGAAAAATTAACTTCTTTTTTATTATTAAACTTTTCAATTTCTAATAATTTCTCTTCTATCTCTGAAAGACGATTTTCATAATTTTCCAGTTTGCTGCTTAATATTGATACTTTTTCCAACAAGTCAGATCTAAGTTTTCTATTTGCCTTATCAATCGCACTTTCATCAATAGCTTTAATTTCTTTTGATGATGGGGAGTTATCTTTTTCTCTAACCGAAAGCTTAAGATCTTTCTCTATTTTTTTTATGTCCTTTTGCAGCTGCAATTTTATGTCATTTATAAGAGATAGAATTTTCTCTTTTTCGTCAGAATAAAATTCGGACCGCTCAACTGATATCTTCTCCTTTTCTAAATTGAAACTCTCTATATTTATTTTTTCAGAGATAGTTTTCTTTACACCCTTTAAATCAAAGAAATATATGTAGTATGTGATGGAAAAAAGAAGTAGAAAAAGAAAAATGTAAAATACATGCAACAAATAAGGAAATATTCCCTTATTTTTATTAGGTTCTGAATCTTCCTTTACATTTTCTTTTTGTTTATTTTTTTGCAAATTAAATCTTTATTATTTTTCAATTTACCATTTTTGGAAATTTTGTTGCTATCGTTTCTGCCATATTTTCGATAATTGGGCTGGATATTGTTACGCATTTCGTATGTTCGCTTATTAAATACTTAACCTTTTTTTCTATTTTCTTACTAAAGCAAAAGAATGTTTTATCTAATGGAATATTTGAACAGTTTTTTATTAAAAACTCTACTGATTTTTCTGAAAATAATGCAACGGCTGTAAGGTTCTTATCGTTAATAATTTTTTCAACCTCCCTTGACGCTTTTTTCATTCTTTGTTTGTAAACAATTTTTTCATCTATTTCATGCCCTAGTTTTTTTAAATAGTTTTTTATATCTAACGAAACATTATTTCCCCTCAAATAAATTATCTGAAGTCTTTTTGCCTCCAAAAATTTTTCTAATGATAATAATAAATCACTAACTTTTTTGTAATTAAATAGTTTATTTACTCCTTGTTTCTCCAGAAAATCTTTGGTTCTTTTACCTACTGAAAACACATTTAAATTAGAGTTTGTTAACAAGTTTTTATATTTTTTTAGGGCGTGTAATGACGTTGCGATTAATACATCGTAATTTTCTAATTCCAACTTTGGCTCTAAATATTGTATTTCTAGCAAGGGGAATATAATAACTTCACCAGGAAAGTTTGCCTTCAATAACAATTTCTTAAATTCTTTGCTTTCTTTTAAGCTTCTTGTCAAAAGAATTTTTTTATTTAAAAAAATCTTTTCCACCTTTTGATTTCAATTCCTTGCCAGCTTCAGCGCCAACTTCCTCTGCACAGGACCAATCACCGGACCACTTATTGCTTATTTTCTCGGATCCATCCGGTCTAACTATCTCTCCCGTCAGTTCTACTCTATCTTTGTTTTTTATGGCCATAGCTGCTATTGGCGTTCTACAGGACCCGTCCAACTCTCTTAAAAAAGCTCTCTCAGCCCTTATCTGAATGCTTGAGAGATCATCATTTAATGGTGTTACTAACTCCTGAATAAATTCCTCTCTTCTATGCTCAATTCCAATTGCTCCTTGAGCAACAGCTGGAAGCATATCGTCAACGCTTATTGAGTTTACCAAATCGTTTAATCCTAACCTCTTAAGTCCAGCAGTTGCCAAAAATGTAGCTTCTGCAACTCCATCTTTTAATTTGGCTAATCTCTTTTGAACATTGCCTCTGAATTCCACCACTTTTAAGTCATTTCTCTTGTTTAAAAGCTGAGCTCTCCTTCTTAACGAAGAGGTGCCTACTGCTGCGCCATGGGGAAGATCTAAAATAGATCGATATTTTTGAGATATAAATGAATCAGTTATATCTTCACGAGGCAAAATTGTTGATATATAGAGTTCATCAGGCAAAATTGTTTCCACGTCTTTCATAGAATGAACAGCCATATCTATTTCTTTATCAAATAAAGCCTGTTGTATTTCTTTTGTAAAAAGCCCTTTACCACCTATTTTTGAAAGTGATGTATTAAGAAACTTATCGCCACTTGTTTTAATTATTTTAATATCAATTTTTTGTGGATCGAGGTTGTTTAACTTTATTATTTTATCCTTAACCTCATTCGCCTGTGCCAAAGCAAGAGGGGAACCCCTGGTACCGATAATAACTTTTCCAGATCTTCTTTTACTATTCATTTTTCTGCTTAAAGCTGTTTCTATATTTCAAAACAACCTTATTATAGAAAAATGAATAAGTCTATCTTAGCACTAGGTATTGAATGTAGCTGTGATGATACTGCTATCGGTTTGGTTAAGTTAAGTTACAATAGTCAAGAAAAAAAAATACAAAATATTTCTGGCAAGATTATTAGCTCCCACATATTCAACCAAAAAGATTTACACACTGAATATGGTGGCGTCGTTCCAGAAATTGCAGCTAGAGCTCATTCTAATAATTTGCAAATATGTTTAGAAAAAACCTTGGCGAAAGCGAAAATTTCTCTGGAAGAGATTAACGTTGTTTGTGTTACGTCAGGGCCAGGTTTAATTGGCGGTCTTATATCCGGTATTAACTTTGCTAAAGGAATTTCATTTGGGCTAAAAAAAAATTTAGTTGGTGTTAATCATTTAGCAGGACATGCCTTAACCCCAAGACTTACCAATGATCTTCAATTTCCCTACCTTATGCTTTTAGCGTCAGGTGGTCATTGTCAGTATCTCGCAGTAACAAATCATAATACAATAAAAAGACTTGGAACAACAATTGATGACGCTCCCGGGGAGGCTTTTGACAAGGTGGCCAAACTGATTGGTTTAAAGGTTTATTCTGGCGCTGAAGTAGAATCAATCGCTAAAAACGGAGACCCTAACCGTTTTGTGTTTCCACTTCCATTAATAAAAGAAGACAACTGTAACTTGTCTTTTTCAGGATTAAAGAGTGCTGTGGCGCGTTCTGTTGAGGAGCTAATTAAAAAGCAGGGCGGATTATATAAAAAGGATCAAATGGATATTTGCGCCTCTTTCCAAAAATCAATAGTGGAAATATTGTCTGAAAAAACAAAAAAAGCTTTTAAGATATTTCAAAAAAATTTTCCTGAAGCAAAATTTTCTTTCTCTATTTCCGGTGGAGTAGCCGCTAATCTTGAAATAAGAAAATCTCAAGAAAAAATATCAAAACTTCATAAAACAAATTTCTTTGCCCCACCCATGAGTTTATGCACCGATAACGGACTGATGATCGCTTATGCGGGCGGTCTAAGATATATATACGGAGATTGTGACGACCTAAATCTTGCCCCGAAAACTCGATGGCCATTAGACCCAGAAAACAAAATGACCATTGGGTTTGGAAAAAAAGGCAGGAAGGTTTAGTTAATATCGATAATTTTCGCTCTTAAACGGTCCGTTTTCATTTACGCCAATATATTCAGCCTGATCTGTTTCTAATTTTGTCAGTTTAACTCCGATTTTTTCAAGATGTAGGCGCGCGACTTTCTCATCCAAATGCTTAGGCAGAGTATAGACTTCGTTTGAGTAGTTCTTAGTATTTTTCCAAAGCTCAATTTGCGCTAAAACCTGATTACTAAAGCTTGCAGACATAACAAAAGAAGGGTGGCCTGTAGCATTTCCTAAATTTAAAAGCCTGCCTTCAGAGAGAAGTATAATATTCTTCCCTGAAGACATTTCTATCATGTCTACTTGATCTTTTATTTTTGTCCATTTGTTGTTTTTGAGAGAAGCTACTTCAATTTCATTATCAAAGTGCCCAATATTACCAACTATGGCCATATTTTTCATATTTCGTATATGATCAATTTTTATAACATCTTTGTTACCAGTTGCGGTAATAAAAACGTCTGCTGTACTTACTGCATCTTCCAAAGTAACAACTTCAAATCCATCCATGGCAGCTTGCAAAGCACAAATAGGATCAACTTCTGTTACCTTAACTCGTGCGCCAGCTCCACGAAGGGAGGCCGCGGACCCTTTACCTACATCTCCATAACCACAAACAACGGCAACTTTTCCAGCCATCATAGTGTCTGTGGCTCTTCTTATCCCATCCACTAACGACTCTTTACAGCCATACTTATTATCAAACTTTGACTTTGTAACACTGTCATTTACATTTATTGCCGGAAATGGCAGTTTGCCGGCCTTTTGAAGTTGGTAAAGTCTGTTTACACCAGTAGTTGTTTCTTCAGACACACCAATAATAGATGATCTCTGTTTCGAAAACCAACCCTTACTTTGTTTCATTCTCTTTTTAATTTGAGCAAAGAGGTACTCTTCTTCCTCGGACGAGGGTTTTTCCAAAAAAGCGGTATCACCTTCTTCTGCTCTGGCTCCAAGCAGGATGTACATCGTAGCGTCCCCTCCATCATCCAGTATCAAATTCGCCTCTCCATCATCAAAAAGAAAAATCCTATCTGCGTAATCCCAATATTCCTCCAGCGTCTCACCTTTTACTGCAAATACAGGTATTCCTTTTTCAGCAATTGCTGCAGCTGCATGGTCTTGAGTAGAAAATATATTACAGCTCGCCCACCTTACCTCTGCTCCTAGACTAACTAAGGTTTCAATCAATACTGCCGTCTGTATTGTCATGTGTAAACTTCCAGCTATCTTTGCTCCCTTCAAAG
>CACFNV010000024.1 GCA_902567635.1 uncultured Alphaproteobacteria bacterium | reverse complement strand
TATAAACAATAAATGCGTTGGACTATATTTTATAAAAGATAGCAAGAAACATGAAGTTAGATGTACTAAAGGAGTGATTTTAGCAGCAGGAGCAATTGGCAGTCCATCAATACTACAAAGGTCTGGAATTGGTCCCTTAAATCTTTTAAAAAAATTAGATATAAGGCCAATTGTGGCGCTAGATGGTGTAGGAAAAAACTTGCAAGATCACCTAGAATTATATTTTCAGGTAAAATGCAAACTTCCCGTAACTCTTTACAAAAACACAAATATCCTTTCTAAGTCATCGATATTCTTGAGATGGTTATTTTTTAAAACTGGAATTGGAGCTTCAAACCAATTCGAAACTTTGGGCTTTTTAAAAACTGATAACACACAGTCATATCCAAACCTACAATATCACTTTCTTCCTTTAGCAATTAATTATGATGGATCTGCTCCCTTTAGAGACCATGGCTTTCAACTTCACATTGGAACTATGAGATCAAAATCACGTGGTTTCACAGAAATAATAGATAAAAATCCCTTTTCATCACCAACTATTCAGTTCAATTACTTACAACACCCAGATGATTTGAATGATTTTAGAAATGCAATAAAAATTTCCCGAAGAATTTTAAACCAACAATCTTTCAGTCAGTTTCTAGATAAGGAAATAAACCCAGGATCTGAAATAAAAACAAATGCACAGCTTGATGACTATATACGGTCAAACGTTGAATCCGCATATCACCCTTGTGGATCGTGCAAGATGGGCAGTGAAGCAGACCTTGAGACTGTCGTAACTCCTGATTGTAGAGTTAAAGGCACTCATAACCTATTCTGCGCAGACTCTTCTATTTTTCCTACAATTACAAATGGAAATCTGAATGCTCCTTCTATAATGATTGGCGAGAAGGCAGTAGACCATATCCTAAATAAAGCAACTTTACCAAAAGATAACTCAATCCCCTTTTTATAAATCTTTTTGAACATATTTTTTGCCTAAAATTGATTGTCTTTGTTTCAAACTTTTTATATTTTGTACTTTACTTAAAAACTACCTAAATCATTTAATCAAAAAATAAGCGGTAAAATTCTTTCATCTCCAATAATAAAGTCAAAACTATTGAAATCAGACTTATTTATCCACCTGAAATCTGCATGCTCAGTTAAATCTATAAGGCCAGAGTGTATTTCGGCATAAAAATAATGAATATTTATAATCATATTATTTTCCTTTACATTCTCTGAACTAATTTTTTCAAATACATTAACCTCAACACTTAATTCCTCTTTTATTTCTCTAATTAAAGCATCTTGAAAACTCTCACCTTTTTCTACTTTACCTCCTGGAAATTCCCACTTTGAAGGAAAACTTTGACTTGAGCCTCTTTTTGCAATTAAGAATTTTTTTTTATTCCTTATAACGGCTGCAACAACCTCTATAGATTTAGGCTCAATTCTTTTTCTCATCAATACTCTCTTTCTTGCTCTCTTTTCAGCAGAAAAATAGACACTATTGGAATTGAAGACAAAATAATCATTAATACAAAAAGGGCATTCAAATTTTCTGAAAAAATCCCCGAAATAAAAGGTGCGCAAGACATACCTAATGCTGTTGGGGCACCAATATATCCCTTTATTCTACCTATGATTTTTGGTTCAAAAAATAGATTTGGCAAATAACCGCTTGTAACGGTAAGAAGTCCGTTGCTCATACCAAATAATGCCATAGATAAAATGCATATTGAATAATTCGAAGAAAATAAAAGAATTAAAGAACAGGGGATTACTATAGCTGCGATAAAGCCAGTGTTTCGGACATCAAATTTATTAGCCAACCTCATCTCAATCAATCTACCAATCAATTGAAACGGACCATAAATGCTGGCTAGCACAACAGCTAAATAATAAACTTCAAATTTAACAGAGAAATAATCAACCAAGGATAATGCTGTAGTTGCAAAGATTAGGTACTGAATAAACCCAAAGGCCATAAGAAATAAAATAATCTTTTTATCTTTTGAAATAAGTTGCGAAAACTTTAAAGAAACGAATTTTTCAGTTTTCTCTGAGATCTTCCCTGTATCTCTAAAAAAGGAATACACAAAAAAATGCGCCCCCATTAATAACAAACATAGAGATAAAAAGTAACATGTAATCTCCAATCCATAATCTGGGAGCAGTTTTCCTACTATCAACCAAACCAGGGAGCTTGCTATAGCGCCATAGAAAGTAATTACCGTAATATGACGTCTAGAATTTTTATCGTCCAACTGAATTGCTGTACTAAAGGCTATATTATAGCTAGCCATAGAAAAGGCTATTCCGACTAAAAACATTGAAAAGATGAAGGAATATACGGTATTACTCAATCCAAGCGCAAATAAACCTAGTCCTCCTACTAATAGCCCAATACTCATGACTCTCATACCTCCATATTTATCAATTAGAACACCTACATGAATAGAGGTTACAACATGGATAAACAAAGACAGACTAACGGTTAGAGCAACGATCTCTAAGCTTAAGTTAAGTTTTATAGCAATTGATGATTTTATAAGTGCAAAAACATAAAACAAGCTACCATAAGCTACTATTTGACTTATGCCAAGCGAATGGACAGGTACAGTCTTAACTTCTTCTTTGGCTTTCACTGTACAATTACGATTTCTAAATCAGTCTTTTTTTGGTGGCCTTTTGTCAAAACTTTGCAATTTATCTGGGATATGATGGAAGTCTTGTAAATCACACGTAAAAATTGCAAATTTTGGATCAAAAACTTCAGGATTATCTAAGGTTCCAACTTTTACGATGAATGAGCCCGGTCTCGAGGGACTTATACTACCTATGGCAGTTCCACATTTGTTACAAAAATACCGGTTGACAGGAGTGTCTAGATCAGATCTCGCAAATATTGCCGGATCACCTTTATTGAATTTAAAATCATCCTGAGAGAAAACCATTACCGTATTTGCGTTTCCACCCGTTATATACTGACACTCTCTACAATGACATTGAAAACAAGCTTGTAACTCCCCATCAATTTCATAAGCAACGTCTCCACAGTAACATCTACCATTAAGTTCCATTAGCTTTTCCTTTCAATATTCTTGGTTTCAACGTTATCATCCAATAAACCCTCTAGCAATAGCTCCGATAGAGCAGTAATAAAAATCTCTATTCCAGCCAGGAGATAAAAACATTCCATTTGCTGTAGTACTTTGGGTAGCTACCCTTCCTTTTTCTTTCCCTGTTTCTAGGTCTAAGACAATTAAATTATCGAAACCAGTTCTAAAGTCATTAACTAATATTTCACTCGTATCGCTAAATAAAACCATCTGCATAGATATCCTTGTTGGTTTTTCCCAGAGCTTATTAAACCCATCTATTTGCGAATACTTTATACCAGCCAACAAGCCATTACCCGTATCAAAAGCCAAAGCGATATTTTTATTAGGATCAAAAGCCGGGGGACTAAAAATGCTACCCATTTTTTTATTAAAAGGACGTATAACTTCAATATTACTAGAGTCATTTAAGTCTACCCTAAATAGTTTTTGTTCACTTGAAGACAAGCCTTGAAACACAGACCCTCTAGCAGGGAGACTCTGCCCAAAAGGTCTAGTAGAAAAAATTGTTACATTAGCTCTATTGTCTCCATTATCTAGAAACCAGCACCCTCCCTCACAAATACAACTATCCCAACTAAAACTTTGCTCACCTTCACTTAAAGTCCTATATTTAGGCTTCCAACTTTTATCTAGAACAAGAGTGCTATTTTCATATTTGAATCTAAAAAATCTATCATTCCCGGGTACATAAATTAAATGATTCCCATTTAAGTCAGTATCCATGGCAATTCTACCCATAGAGTTTTCAGGAATCTCAATCTCATCACCAATCTGTTCTAAATTCAGAGGATCAAGAATTACAAATCTGGAGCTCGCCTTTTGATCATGTTCTATATTTTTCATAACAAGGCACCCATCACTCATTATTAAGAAACTATTATATGCAGAGTTCTGAGGTAATTGTTTTGAAGAAATAACGTTACAATCAGGATCTAATTTATAACAAAAATTTCCGTTATTGAGGTATAAAAACCCGTTTTGATGGACTACTACCCCACCACACCAGGTATGCCCTCCAGAGGGCAAATTTGGGGATCTTTTAATAGGTTCTAAAGAAACTGGATCAATTTTTTCTAAAAAACCATATTTTTCTATTGAATTAATGTGGTTGTTACCCATTAAAAACACTTCACCTGGATCCCTAAGAACCATCATTACATTCCATTCTCCATTGGCTCTAGTAACCTGAGATATAACCTCATGTTCTTTTATGTTTAAACCACTAGATCTTGGAATTTTTTGCCGTCTTGGACCACCACACTCTGCAGGCCAAGGGCTATCATAATAGCCTTCAATTATTTTTTCAGAATCTAAAAGAGTCAATCTAACGCCTTATCTTAATCACAGAATCTTTCTCGTAATTCGCCTTTTGTTACTTTCCCAGCAGCATTTCTAGGAAGAGCATCCACTATCTTAAATCCTTTAGGAACTTTGAATCCGGCTAATCTAGATTTAAGAAATGCCTTAACCTCAATCTCGCTGAAATCGGATGGCTCAATAACGATAACAGCCAAAACTGCTTCGCCCCACTTGTCATCTGGGACACCGATTACAGCACAATCAATAATTGAAGAATGAGCCATTAACTCATTTTCTACTTCAGCTGGATATATATTTTCGCCACCGCTTATAATGACGTCTTTTATTCTGTCTCTTATAAAAAGAAATCCATCTTCATCAATATAACCAGCATCCCCAGTATAAAACCATCCATCCCTAATTGCATCTTCTGTAGACTTCTCTCTATTGAAATAGCCATCCATAATTTGGTCAGTTTTGCAGATAATTTCGCCTATTTCATTACTAGGCAACTCATTGTTGTCTTTATCTATAATTTTAATTTTTGAATTCTCAAAACAGGTACCACAGGATTCTAATCGGCGACCATTCTTTAATTCTATAGGATCCAAGGACATAAACATCCCAGTGGTTTCAGTCATACCATATACATGCGTAAAATTAGCTTTTGGAAAAACTTTTTGAGCCCTTTTTAATATATCTATAGGCATAGGCGACGCTCCAAAAACAATATTTTCTACGTTGTTGAGCTTTATCCCACTTTTTTCAGCTTCTATTGTTACCATCTGTACAACTGCAGGAACCATTAAAGTAGAAGTTACCTTTGATTTTTCTAAAATACTGAGTATTTCTTTTGGGTTTATGTCAACTAAAAGAATATTATTACAGCTTGAAGCTAAACCAAAAAACAACCAAGCACTGCCAGCAATATGAAATAAGGGCATGCAAACCAGACTGTTGGCATGATCTTTAAAAGGACCTAATCTATCCTTACCATGCTCAACTAGCGACAAAATTCCTGAATGAGAAATCAAAGCACCCTTAGGTCTTCCAGTTGTACCCGAGGTATACATTTGGAATAAAGGAATATTTTCTGTTTCCTTAAAATTATCAGTTCCTAAATAGGCTTTACTTTCATGAAACCCCTCATATTGTCCATCTATTCCAATTTTTATCGATTCATTCAATGAAAACTTATCTTTTTTAAGTTGTTTAACAACTTCTTCAAATTCTTGTTCATAGAACAGAATTTTAGAGCCAGAATCATCTAAGATAAAATTGATTTCTGGGTATGCTAATCTAAAATTGATTGGAACTAATACCAAACCAAACTTAGATGCGGCGTATAATAGCTCAATGAACGCAACATTGTTTTTAGATAATATAGCAACTCTATCTCCCGGAACTAAGCCTCTATTTTTTAAGTTAGACATTAGTGAATTAACGTTGTTGTAAATAATCTTATTAGAGTAGTTGGTAGCATTAAAAGATACAGAAACTGAATCTGGATCATTCTGAAAATGAAAATCCAGAATATCATGCATTTTTTTTGGTTTGCTTAACGAAAAAATTGACATAATAAAACTTAGAAATTTAACTTTTCAAAAATCTTATCTCTTTCTGGTTTTGTGAAATTATAAATAAACTTCCATTCGCCTAGCATCTCAAGTTGAATAACAAACTTGTATTCGCCATCCTTATTCGATTTGTGTACTTTTACAGGCTTTACGTTATGAGCCATTGGCATGGATGGCATATCGGCTCCAACCATTACTTCAACATTACTAATATGATCATCTCCACTTTTTATTATAACCAAACAGTCGTATTGCAACCTAACCTCTGTTTTTTTGCAGCTTGTTTCAGTTTTAATAGGGGAAGCAAAAAGAGGAGTAATGCCTACACACAGAAAAACTAAAAAAAATGATCTAATTATAAGTTTTGACATTAGAAAAACCCTTTTTTATTTCACTTAATACATCTTAGAATACTTTATCAATTTGTCCATTTTCAATAATATATTTATGATCTATTTCACTATTCTCCTGAACATTATGCTGCCCAGTTATTAAGACACCAATACCATTATTTTTTAGCTCTACTAGTTTTTTCCAGATAATTTCTTGGGGACCCTTTGAAAGCCCTGACAAAGGTTCATCTAATAATAGATATGTTGGATTAGAAGCCATAGAACGAGCGAAAGCTACCATTCTCGACTGCCCTCCACTCAAAAAAAAGGCTTTTTTATTCATAAGGTGACTTATCTCAGGGAAAACATCTAAGGCATTTTCTGAATGTTTTATACTTGCTAATACAGAACCTAATTCGATATTTTCTTTTACGGTTAAGTTTGAGAAAATACAATTTCCCTCAGGTAGAAAAGATACGCCTAGTTTTAAAGTTTTATTTGGAGATCTATTTTTAATAATATTTTTTCCTATAATTACCTGACCTCTAGATGCAACCAGTCCTACAATAGCATTTAACAAACTTGACTTTCCGGCGCCATGATGGCCATCAAGTAGAACTATTTCACCTTTGTTCAACAAAATAGAAACATTGGACAGTGCTTGAATAAATCCATACTTCACATAAAGATTTTCTATTTTTAGCATATTTACATTATCCGCAATGGTTCATTAAGAAAAAGCCCCCAGCTTTTGGTGCAAACGAGTTGCATAAGTTCTGTTCTGTGTTCAACTATAACCAAAGAAATACTACTGGGAACATACGTTATAAGAAACTGAGAAAATTCATGAAGTTCCTCTTGAGAAAAGCCTGCAGAGGGTTCATCAAGAAAAAGAATGCTAGGTGAATGCAGTAAGGCTCTTAGAACCTCCATTTTTCTCAAAATAGGAAGAGGACATTCAGAGGGAAATCGATTAAGAAACCCTTTTATTCCTGACGCCTGAATCATTTCCAAATTATCAAAAATTTTTTTATCTGGGACAAAAAATTGATCTCTTAATATTAATGACTCACTTAACCTTACCGATTGAAAATTCCTTTTTACCCCTAATCTTGCAATTTGCCATGGTTTCAAACCAAGTAAAGAGACATTTCCAAGATTTACTTTCCCTTCATCAGGCAACTGAAATCCAGTAGCAATGTTGATTAATGTTGACTTACCTGTACCATTTCCTCCGGTTAACCCAACCCATTCACCTTTTTTTAATTGAAAGTTTAGATTCTCAAAAATATTTATTCCACCAAATGATTTTCCTACGGACTTGAATTCTAGCATTTGTTAAAGACCTTTATTAAAAAAAAGTCTTTTTATACGAGAAGCAATTCTAGGGCTTATAATACCTTCAGGATAAAAAATCAGAATAATCGCTACAAGACCACCAAAGATAATCATCCTATATTCAGACAAAAACCTTATGCTCTCAAGTAACCCAATATCAATAAATACTCCTAATAAAGGTCCAATTGGCAAACCCAGTCCACCAATTATTGTATAAGCAAGACTATGGACACCTAACATCATACCAAACATAGCAGGTTCAATGTAAGTGTTTGCAAGAGCAAATAGTGCACCACCAAGACCTGAAATTGCACCCGCTGTACCTATAAAAAAAACTCTATATGGTCTAGGTCTAATACCTAATGACTGCGCTAGTATTATATCCTTTCCTACAATCCTGGCATTTTTCATAATGAAAGAACGCTCTAATATAAACAAAGATATTACTAAAATAGTCAATGTTATCAACGTTATATAAAAAAAACCTAATGGATCAATATTGTTTTCAAATATCCATCGAATATTTTCGAACCCTTCCGGTCCATTAAGCCCCGTTGCCCGGCCTTCTTTTTCAATTGGAAATCTAACCAAATTCATAGATAAGCGAAATACCTCTGCAAACGCCAACGTTGCCATGGCAAAGTATAATCCGGATAGCTTTATGGTTAGCAGAGAAAGGAATAAGGCTAAACAAAAGCAGATTAACATTCCAAAAAATATTGAAGAGATGATGCTGAAATCAAAATAAACAAAAAATATAGCAAGAGAATAAGCGCCTATACCAAAAAATGCCTGTTGCCCAAAAGAAACTTCTCCAACAATTAAAATCAGATAAGCTGACAGTGCAATGAAAGAAAATAAACATATATTAGTTAAGACGGTGATTAAATAAAGACTCACTCTTAAATCCTCTCGCTGGCAGCTCTTTCATCCCGAAGTAAAGCAGACCCCATTATGCCTCCTGGCTTAACAACAAGAATGAATAAAAGAATTAGATATGTACAGATATCTCTATATTCAGCCCCAAGATAGTTAATAACATTTGACTCAACAAGACCTAAGAATAATCCGCCTATAATTGCTCCAGGCAAAGATCCTATTCCTCCCAACATCATCGCAACCAGACCTTTGAGGGTACACCAAAAACCAAAAAATGGTGTCACTTGTGATTCTGTAGATAAAATGAGAAATGCAGCGATGGCACCAAAAATTCCTGAAAAGGCAAAAGCAAAAGAAGAGATTTTACCTGAATTAACACCAAGTTTTTTTGCTAATTCTCCATCAAATGAAACACCTCTCAGTAAAAGTCCATAATTAGTTTTGTATAATACATAGAAAAAGATACTTGTCATAAAAACGGCAATGAGAAACAAAAATAACTGGTCAATCCTAATGAATAAGTCTTTTAAAAAAAAGGAATCTGGAAGAAATGATGGAAAAGAGGCTGTCCTGTCAGGCAAAAGAAAAGAACTCATCTCATCTAATTGCATCCATATAGCAAAACTTGAAATCATAGAGACCGTAGCTCCGTATTTTCCACTGTGAGGATAAAAGCATAGCTTCTCGACATAGATATTAATCAAGGCGCTTGAGGCAATCATTAAAAAAAAGATGCCAAATATGCCTATTGAGAATAAAGAGTCTATCCAAAGTGAAAAAACAGCACTTAAGAGAAGAGTAGACCCAAAAGCAAGGTTAATTCTTTTCATCACCCCAAAAAGTAATGAAAAAGATAATGCCAGCAAAGAATATGCAGACCCGAATAAAAGACCGTCTATACAAGTTTGCAAAAACTCCATTCAACTAACTTTCTGAAATATCTCCTAGGTAAGCTCGTTTTATAATATCGTTATCTTCAATCTGATCAGGAGTTCCTGAAAAAGTTATTTCACCCTGATCAAGTAGATAGATGTGATCGGCTATTGCCGATGCCTTAACCGCATTCTGTTCAACTAAAACTATTGATATACCTTCGTCACTAAGTGTCTTGATTATTTCAAAAATAGTGTTGACAATTTTAGGAGCAAGGCCTACCGAAGGCTCATCCATAAGAAGTAGTTTGGGTCTTGCCATAAGAGCTCTTGCTACCGCGAGCATTTGCTGTTCTCCTCCTGATAGAGTTCCAGCTTCTTGTAAATATCTCTCTTTAAGTATAGGAAATCTCTTATACATTGACTCCAAATCTTCCTCAACTTCATTTTTTTTACCAAATCTACTATAGGCACCTGCAAGTAAGTTTTCACTAACCGAAAGGTGAGGAAATACAAGCCTGTTTTCCGGAACCAAAACCAAACCCTCCTTTACTATCTCTGAAGTCTTTATTTTTGATAGTTCTTTATTCAGAAATTTAATTGATCCCATATCACTTTTCAAAATTCCTGCAATTGTAAACAAAAGAGTACTTTTACCGGCACCGTTTGGGCCTAAAATACATGTAAGCTTACCTTTTTCTGCCTGAAGGGAAACATTTCGGAGAGCTTTTATCAACCCATAAGAAGTCACGAGGCCATTTACTTCAAGCATATTGTAACTCCAATTTATTAAACAGGCTATTGACCAAAATATGCCTCCTGGACTGCCTTATCGTTCTGAACAGACTCAGGATCTCCTTCAGAAATAGCTTTGCCAAAGTTTAGAACAGTAATTCTGTTACTTACGTTCATAACTAAATCCATAACGTGTTCTACAAGAAATATAGTTATACCAAGATCCCTCAAGCGGAATATTCTATCTCTCAATTCCTTTACTTCTTCCTTATTCATTCCAGCAGCTGGTTCATCTAAAAAAATTAATTTTGGCTTAGATGCTACAGCCCTAGCTAACTCTAATCTTCTTTGTTCTCCAAAGGACAGATTACTTGCAAGATCATTTGCGCGCGTTTCAAGACCAGAAAAACTGAGTAACTCAGATATTAATTTCTCTCTGGATTCTGATTTACCAAACCAATTGCTAAACCAGCTACCCTGATTTTTTCTATCATCTTTCCAAGCAACCCACAGATTTTGCCATACTGTTAAATCTCCAAATAAACGAATATTTTGAAACGTTCTACTTATGCCCATATCAACACATTGATTTGGCTTAAAACCATTAATTTTTTTACCATTAAGAAAAATAGAACCTTCTGAGGGTTGATAAAGACCACAAATGACATTAATAGTAGTACTCTTTCCGGAACCATTAGGGCCGATAAGACCAAAAATTTCTCCCTCATTTATTTCAAAATTGAGCCCATTTACTGCCTGGACTCCCCCAAAGTTTTTACACAGATTATCTACTTTAAGTATTGACATTAATTACCTTTACCTGGATTCGACTTTTTAAAAATACTAACTAAGCCATCCGGCATAAAATTCATTACTAAAATAATCAAAAGACCAAAAATTATTAAACGCCAATCCTCTAAAAATCTAAAAGCTTCTATTAAAATGCCTTGGATAAAAATCACTGCTAAGAGTGTTCCAAAAACATTTTTTGTCCCTCCTAATATGGGATATGAAATAGCAAATGTTGCCATGAGAATTGTGAATGTGATGTGATCTACATAACTCACGGCATGAGCATAAAGACCTCCACCAAGGCCGGCAATAAATCCTCCAGCGGTCATGGCTGCTACTTTAACAGTCGTCAAATTAATGCCAGAGCTTTGGGCAGCCAATTCATCATTTCCTACAGCTCTTAATACAGCGCCAGCTTTTACCCTATCTAGCCACCAGAGCATTGCCATAACAATAGCCACAAATATCCAAATTAGAAGTACAACTTGGCTCGAGTCCCAGCCATTTGTTGTGAAATAACGAATTTCTCTGAAACCTTGAGCTCCCTCAGCACCTACCATTATACCGTCTTTTTCTACCATCCAAACAAAGTTAAAGGTTATGAGCCTTACTATTTCAGAAAAGGCTATGGTAGCAATCACAAGCATAAGGCCCTTAACTCTTAAAGCTGGAAAACCAACTAAAAAAGCAAAAAAGCTAGCAAGGAGGGCTCCAAAAGCTAGAGCAGGATAAATGTTCCAGGAAAATATGACGGTTAAGACTCCTGAGGAATATGCTCCTATAGCAAAAAACCCAATTTGTGCCATGCTAACCTGACCTGTAAGCAAAAGAATATAAGCAGACAAGCCTAGAAGTGTATGCACACCGATTGTTTGGAATACTCCTAAATAATAATCCACTTTTTTTAATCCCTATCTATTTCTGCGCCAAAAAATCCATTGGGTCGAAAAACTAAAAAAACAAATAGAAGCAAAAACACATAAATATCTCTCTCATTAACACCTCTTAATAACAGAAAAACACTCTCAAGACCTCCTACTAATAAACCCGCTATAATTGCACCTCGGATGCTACCCAATCCTCCAATCACAGTCACAACTAATCCTTTAACGGTTAATGGCAGAACTAAAAGTGGCGATATTACACCAACCGAAGCTGCAGCTAAGCAACCCGCAATACCACCTAAAACACCAGCTAAAATGAATGTAACGGAATTAGTTTGATGGATTGATATACCACAGAGTTGTGCGGCAATAGGCTGTTGAGATACCGCTCTGGTGGCTAGTCCCAGACGAGTTCTATAAAGGAGATACATAAGCATTAACATAGCTAAAAAACTTGCAAACATAACAAAAATGAGATCACCCCGAAAACCTAAAAACATATCAGAAAATTCTATTTCAAAGTAAGCTTCAGAAAAAATTCCTAATTCAGGAAAATCTAATGGAGAGCCATCAGTTTCGTGAGAAATAATCTCATCAATAAAAAACAACCCTCCTATTGATGCCATGAGAGCTGCCAGATGGTTATTGGAAGGTAGATATCTAAAACAACAAATATACACTAAAACACTTAACAATCCTCCACCTATCGGTCCAATTAAAAAAATTGCATATAAGGGTAGAGACAACAAAACGGAAACACCTAATCCGACGTATGCACCACCTATAGAAGAAGCTGCATAGGCCATATTAAGTTTTTCCATAGCGCCAAAAATTAAAGTGAATCCAAGTCCTATCAAGGCATAAGTTGAGCCGTACAAGATACCGTCTATCAAGGCCTGCACTATATCAATAAATTCAATATTCATAATTCTCTTATAAAAAACGGTGAATATAAAATATACCCACCGTTTTATTAATTAAATTTAATCTAAAGTTATCTTGGGTCGTGTAAAACTTCCCAGTTTCCACCTTTAGCATGGACGAATACGTAGGGTTTTAAAGCTTCACCTTCTTCTTGATTTCTTGTAACAGTACCAATCAAGCCTGCTGTAGTTTTCAAAGCTTCAAGACCATCTCTGATAGCTCTACGATCGGCTTGCAGGTTTTCCCCGTTTGCAGACACACCCACAGTTTCCATGACGTCTTTGATAATCATGACATTCTCCCAGGCAGCAGCACTATGAAGGTCAGCAGAAGCACCATTCGCAGCAGCCACGTCAGCTACAGCTTTGGCTTCTGGTGTAACTGGCGCAAAACTCGTAGGGATTATCATTCCCTCAGCTTGCTTTGGACAACCTTTCATAACTTCAGCACTAGATGAAGAAGTTAATCCTACTATCAACTTGGGGCTTGCTTTTTGTCTTGCAAGTTCCTTAAGAATTCCACAAGTAGTAAAAGGATGTGAAGAAATTACAAAAATATCAGCCTTTGACTTCTTGAAAGCTCTTGCTTGAACTGAAAAACTTGTATCAGCCATTAACCAGTTAGATGAGGCTTTTTGAACATTGTCAGCTCCCTCTCCTATCTTCCCAGTAACACCTTCTATCGGACCTTCAGACCACTCAAATCCGTGTCTAACTGCAGCGGGAATAATAACGATTCTGTAAGTTCCAGCTGAATGACCTTGATCTGTTTCAGTACCGCCATATACTGTTTTCAGTTCTGGACGCGTTTTAGCAATCCAGGCAAAAAGCTTGTCATACATGTCAGGCTCATTAGGAGTATTCCTAAAGGTCCATTGAGAGATTTTTGCTAGTCCGTTCCTAACAGCTGTATTAGTAAAAAGTGGCATCTGTAAACCTGTGTCGCCCGCATCATCTACTTTTTTCTGGAATACACCAAAACTTGCTGCCGCAACTCCTGAACAAGTTGGTCCTATTGCAATCAAGGTATTTGTAGTCGTAGCTGTTTTTCTTGCAAGTGCAATACCTTCTTCAGCATTACATCTAGAGTCATAATACTCATACACCATTTTGGCCATTGAGCCATCTTTTAACTTTACTCCACCATCTGCATTGATTTTATCAACTGCAGCTTTTAAAATAGTTTCTGAATTAATTCCAAAGGATTTAAGTGGCCCTGATTGAGCTCCCCACCCTGAAATCAATACTGTCTTCTCTGCTAACGCAACTCCAGCCGACATTGAAAATGCCAAAGCTGAAACTGCCAAGCCTTTAATAAATTTGTTCATAAATTTTCTCCACATTGATCAATGTATTAATGTTGTACTGAAAAATATTAATTTTCAACTAAAATAAGTAGAGAAAAAGATAATTTTTTATAAATTAGTTAAAAGAATTATTAATTTACCGAGATATCTGTTGAAGTAATCTCTGAGTCGTAATTATAAACAAAAATACCTGAGAAGTTTGTTTCCTTGTAAACGAATGTATCCTTTAATTCAGTAAAAAAGTTAGAAGACTGTTCTTCAAACTTTTTTAAGTCGTTACCGCTTTCAAACTTGAGAGATATTGAAAGACTTCCGCACTTGCCTATAGAAATATTAAGGGACCTAATATTATAAGAAACAATTTTCTTTCCCAAATTTTCTGAACAAAAAGTAGCTGCTACTTTTGCCTCGCTGAGGCCAGCAAATTTCAGGTTATAAACTTTCGCATACATTATTTTATTCTAGCTCGCTAAACATTTGGTCAATGAGAGTACTAGCATCATCTCCAGTCATTTTTATTTTTCTCATGGGTTTTGTCTCTATTTTCATGTTTCTTTGCAACTCAATACCCTTGGCACTTACAATTACCGCACCTTTATCGTCAAAATCACAAAGTTGAGCATCTATTAATCTTTTGGCGTTATCTAAATCTATTTTAAGGTCTGCCGACAAAGAAACAAAAGATTGAAAATCCTCGATTAAAAGGTTCTCATTCACTCGACGAAATTGAATTAACGCCTCCAAAATTTTCTGAGAAGTCATTTCTTTTTGCTGAATCTGAATATCTAGCAGATGCGCTATATTACTGGCAATTTTTTTGACTAATTCTACCTGATGTTCACTAAGTTCCTTTGGTCCCTCCAGGTTAAACATACATAAGGTTCCAAGTGCAAAATTATCTTTATTAATTACAGGAAATCCCGCATAGCCTGAAGGAGAGGCATTAGGGTGATTTTTCCAAATAGGATCTTTTGTTACATCAGGCATTATTAATGGCTCAGGGTCTAATAGCACATAAGCGCATATGTTATGCTCGGTTCTAGGGACTTTATCCCCAACTTTTCTTTCAGGGTCAGGATGACCCCCCTCAGTTAGGGCCATTTCACATTTCATCTCACCATCATAAAGACTGAAAGTAGCATTGCCATAGCCAGTAATATCTTTTGCTAGATCACAGTAAACCTGAAAAAGCTCAGGATTTGGAGCTTCAATTAAACCTGTTTTTACAACCGCTTTTACTCTTTGCTCTTCATTTGCTGGCCTTGGCGCTAATCCAACTGACATGTTTAAACTCATTTTAATTAAATTGCTTTTAAAACGCTAAACTTAAAATAAATAAATATCAACAAATATTAAAAGCTTTTTAAACATGAGATTTTTCAATATAGTTTTTCAACGAAGTAATTTCAAAATTAGGGAATAAAAATGTCTAAAATATACCAAGTAGTAATATACAAATCGATTCTGGATGAAACAAAGCTTGCAAGGTACGCTGAACTAGCTGGCCCCGCGATTAAGAAAGCAGGTGGTAAGTTCTTGGCAAGAGGTATTCCCGTTATGGTCAAAGAGCAGGGTGAAAAGACTAGAACTGTTGTAATAGAATGGGAAAGCTTAGAACACGCAGAAAGTGGTTATAATAGTGAGGACTATCAGGAAGCCTTAAAAGCCCTTGATGGAGGAGCAATCCGAGAATTCAGGTATATTGAGCCAGCTTGAAAAATATATAAAAACGCTTGCGAGGAAAAATACTTTTAAAGATTAATTAAGTCTTTTTTTTATTAAAGAAAATTTGTAGAGAGATTATATGAAGTCACATTTCTTTGAAAGCCTTAGGCTTTCAATACCTCTCATTATTGCCCAATTAGCTCAATTTGGCTTAGGTCTTACTGATACTGTAATGGTGGGTTGGTATGGTACTACAGAGTTAGCAGCTTTAACATTGGGGCATGCATGCATTTTTTTTATTTATATAACACTTTCTGGGTTTGCTTTAGGAGTATTAGCAAAAGTCTCTCAAGCCTTCGGAAAAAATGACATAATCGCAATAAGGTATAATTTAAGAATGGGTATATGGCTTGTTTTTGGTTTTTCCTTGTTGGGACTCATAATTGCTAGCAATATCAAGACTATTTTAATTTTTTCAAATCTAGAACCTAGATTGATCGATGTGATCCAGGATTATGTCTCAATTATAAGGTGGATGTTACCTTTCATACTGCTCACATTTGTTTTCAAAGCGTTTCTTATTTCGATAAAAAAAGAACAAATAGTACTAATAATTTCAATTTTTGGACTAGCGGTTAACATAATTTTAAATTACACCTTTATTTTTGGGAATTTCGGAGCACCAGAATTCGGTTTAGAAGGGGCCGCTTTTGCTTCACTGGGGACAAGCGTATTTATGCTCTTAACATCTATCCTTTATTGTTTGTTAACGGAAGTAAAAAATATAAAGATTTTTGACCAATTCTTTATTTTTAAGAAAGAAACTTTTTCTGGACTTTATAAAATTGGTTGGCCGATATGCCTAACCATAATGGCAGAAAGTGGCATGTTTTCTGCAGCATCTTTATTTATGGGTTGGGTTGGAGAAATGCAATTAGCGGCTCACGGTATAGTCTTAACGATATTTGCGCTTTTCTTCATGATACCTCTTGGAATTTCTCAGGCAGGAACGGTAAGGGTTGCAAAAACAATCGGTGAGAAAAAAATCAATGAGGTAGGTCAGGTAGCATTTTCAATATACAGTCTTGGGTTAGGATGGTCAATTTTAGGAACTATTATTATTCTGGTTTTCGGTAACGACATTATTAGCATATTTCTTGATCAGAAAAATGTAAATTCAGACTTAGTATTTTCTTACGCAGTATCATATCTTCTAATATGTTGTCTTTTTCATATTGCTGACACTGGTCAAATTCTTTTCGCGGCGATATTAAGAGGTTTCTCAGATACTAAGGTACCCTTTCTATTATCTCTCTTTTCCTACTGGATTATTGGGGTACCTGCAGCATACTATTTTTCTCAGCATACCTTTCTTGCTGGATTTGGGGTATATTTTGGAATTGGATCAGGGTTACTTGTGGCGTCGTTACTTCTTTTTTTTAGATATCTTTCGATAAAAAAGATTACAATGGTCAAATCAGTTCTTTAGAAAAATTTTTTTTTCATAACTCTATTGCAAAATTTTAAAAAATTAGGAAAAAATATGAATACTTTAACGGCTTGGCTCTCGATAGGTAGTACTTATACTTTTCTAACTGCTTTGAGAATAAAATCAAAATTAAGGGAAGAGAATGTAAATATTGAAATTAATCCAATCAGTATTCGATACATTATGAAAAACCAAAATAACATTCCCTTCCCTCCAGAAAAAAAATCAAAGGTTGACTATATGTGGCGAGACATACAAAGAAGAGCAGAACTTTATGGCATTCCCAAACCTCGCCTTCCTGTCCCCTACCCTTTGCAGAATTTTGATATGGCAAATAAAGTTGGAATCGTTGCTAACAATGAAGGCTGGTATCTTGACTACTTTGAAGAAACCTACAGGCAATGGTTTTTAGAAGGTAGAGAAGCTGGATCAGAGGCAAACCTTGTAGCTACATTAGAAAAACTTGGAAAGAATATGTCGATCTTAGTTAAAAATACCAAAGAAAAAAATATCGAGAATACTTATCTAACCAATACTAAAAAGGCGATGGAAATAGGCGTGTTTGGCGCTCCATCTTTCAGCGTAAATAATGATATATTTTGGGGGGACGATAGACTTGAGGATGCAATATTGTTTTTGAAGAGAAATAAATGAATTATTAAAATAATAATAATATTTGAATTGAGATGAAGTCGTGATTATATAAACAATATCTAAAACAAAGAGTTCAAAAAAATGACTGAAACAGTAGTAAATATAAATAATTCACTCAGACAAGATATTGACCGAAAAATTGCCGTTATTTTTGTAACTGATGTAGTCAGTTTTAGTAAATTAATGGAAAAAAATGAAGAAGAGACGCTTCGCAGCTTTCGGGCGTGCAGAGAGATCATGGATCAATTGTTTAATGAGCATGGAGGAAGAATATTTAATACTGCTGGCGACTCAGTATTGGCCGAATTCCAAAGCGCTGTTTCGGCTGTTGTCTGCGCAAATGAATTTCAAAAACTTGTTAAAGAAAGAAACAAGTCAGTCGCAGAGGATGCAATAATGCGTTTTAGAATTGGCCTTAACATGGGAGACGTGATTGTAGAGGGAACAAACCTCTACGGTGAAGGAGTAAATGTTGCTGCTAGATTAGAAGCGTTTTCTCGACCTGATGGGGTTTGTTTATCCAAAAGTATTATTGAGTTTGTTAATAAAAAAACTGAGTTGATTTTTAACGATTTAGGTGAACAACAGGTAAAAAATACTTCTGTTCATGCCTTTGACCTAGATGATCCAGAGCTAGAAAAAAGAAATAAAGTAGAAAGAAAAGTCCTTGAGGATGCTGGAGATGAGCAGAAAAACAAGCCGCCAGTTATAGCCATTTTACCATTTTCTAACCTCAGTAACGATCCAGAACAGGATTATTTTGCGGACGGAATTACCGAAGATATTATATCTCAACTTTCAATGTTTAGAACATTTCCAGTTATTTCTAATAATTCTGTTTTATCCTATAAAGGGTCAAAAGACTCATCAAAAAAAATTGCTGATGAACTTAATGCAAAATATCTTGTACAAGGAAGTGTAAGAAAAGGTGGAAATAAAGTCCGTATTAATGCAAAGCTGATTGATGCAGAACAAGATACGCAACTCTGGTCACAAAATTGGGATAGGTCTTTGGAAGATATTTTTGAAGTTCAAGATGAGGTTAGTCAGAAAGTTGCTGCTTATATTTCACCTGCGCTTTCTTTAAACGAGCAAAAACGCTTATCAGAGCAAAATAAGACAAACCTTAGTGCCTGGGATGAGTGCCTTCAGTCACAAAGCTATTTAAATAAGGCATCTCTTGCACCAAAGCTGGAAGACAAAATAGCTGGTTTTGATAAATGCATAGAGCATGCAAAAAAAGCAATTGAACTAGACGAGAACATGAGCAAAGGATATAACCTTCTTACTGAAGCCCTAATTTTCAAAATATTTGAACCTTCTCTAGATAGTGAAAGAGGCGATAACGAAGAAGAATATTTAAATTGTGCTGAAAAAGCGTTTAATCTAGACCCAAAAGATCCTGACAGTTTAATAGGAAAAGCATTCGGCTTTATGATAACAGGAGATAAAGCTAAATATAAAGAATTTGTTGAAAAGTCTGCTCAAGTAAATCCTCACCATCCAAAATCTTTAACTTCGTATGGAATGTTATTGGTATCCGAAGCCCGTTATGACGAAGCCATGACTGCTTTTAATTCTGCCTTAGAAATTGACCCTGCCTCTAGAATGTGGCATGACACTTGGCTTACATTTTGTCATATGGGAAAAAATGATTGGGAGAGTGCTCTTGAGTCAATCGACAGAAATCTAAGAGACCAAGAACACAGTCGATACTTCGGCTTTAAGGCAGCTGTATTAGGGCATCAGGGTAAGGCACAAGAAGCAAAACAGTGGTTAGATAAGTATTTGAACTATCGACCTGAAATCAAAAATTCGGCTGATTATACTGGAATTGCTCCTGATTTTAACGATGATATAAAAAATTCCTTGGTTGAAGGAATGGTGCTCGCTGGTTTGCCGAAAAGCTAGCAATTTATTTATCTTGAATTACAATAGATTTGCAGTATTTAGTTAAAGCACTACTAGATATTCCTGATAAATTTTCCTTAAGCACATCAATGTCCTTTTGATTAATTTGCTCTTCGACCCAAAAAGTAAAAATTGCGTCCCATTCAGGACTTTTTTCATCTTTATATCCACCCAATTTTGGTAAACTTATCTTACTTCTTGTAATTTTGTATGGAACTTTTTCAAATGATATACCTAAACTCTTCTCTCGAAAAACATTAAGGTCAATCTTGGCTTTTTTTTTTACGAAGACCAATATTTTCTTATCCGTTCTCCTTCCCTTTTTTGTAATTATATCTTCTGCTATTATTAAATGAACTGCTTTACTATCTATAAATACCTTTTCATCTTCCTGTATTGCTTTGTACTCTGGAGAAGCTGCTAATTTTCTCATGGCATTAGTATCTTCAAACCAAATCTCTGCAAGCCCGTCAATAGTATTATCAAAATCTAATTCATCATTATAAATTGGGTGAGATTGAATATAAGTACCAATATCTGGAGAGCGGGTTACAATTACCCCATGCTCCTTTCTCCAATATGCCTGAAAATCTGAATATGTAAGAGGCTCTTTCTTTTTTATTATCGTCATCGCATTAATCATCTTTATAAAATCCTACAGTATCTCCTTCGGTTGTAATTCCTAGCCCATTTATACTTCTGTTTACATAATTAAAATAACAGATTATCTGGTTTGCCTCTAGGATTTCTCCATCCTCTATTCCTAATTTTTTTAATTTAGCGACGTCAGACTCAGTCATCTCAGAAGGATTAAGCGTGAGCTTTTCAGCATAATTTAAAAGGGCTAGCTCAGCCCCATCAAAATATTCTTCTGGTTTTTTATTTTCAAGTGCCTCAAAAATTTTTTTACTTTTTCTGTTATCATTAATAAGGTGTTTGGCGTTATGCCAATGATTTGCAAGCGAATAATCACAACTATTTAAAATAGATACATAAGAGCTGATAGTCTCCTGAAACCATTGAGGTATTGTATTTGAATTATCGTGCAAACAACTTCTGTAAAGAGCCATATGACCTTTCATTGTGTTAGGCCTCAAAGAATGAACTCTCATGACATTGTCGACAGTCCCATGAGGTGTCCTGGCTTGATTTAAAACCTCTTTCAATTCAGGATCAGCTTCATAGTCCTTTATCATTTTTATCCAAGCAGACATAATATTTCTCCAAAAAAAAGGCGAATAAATCGCCTTTTTATTGATTATCGACTGAATTATATATTACAGACCCCACTTGTCTGCTGTTTTCTTAAAAAAACCTTTTGCTTTCTTAATTTTAATCCAATGGTTGACAAAATTTATCCACACTTGGTCTGATTGAGGAAGTAACATCGCTAAAGGTGTTGGTGCTCTTGGAGCATCAATTTCTATCTCTTTTACTTTGGAGTATTTAGCCTTTAGTGTTGAACCTTCCAAGTTTGACGTAACAAATACGTCGGCTCTTCCAGCTAACACTTCTTGATAACCTCTAGCTGGAGCTTCGACACTTTTAATAGTTGCATTTGGAAACCAACCTTTTACCATTGGCTCCATTGCTGTACCTAGCGTGGTAGCTACTTTTACTCCTGATTGATTTATAGAGTCCCAGCCTTTAAATTTATCTACCTTATCTGCCGTAGTAAATGGTTTAAATACTACTGCCATGTAGCTTTCAGAAAAACCCGCTGCCTTCATTCTTGAAGGTTTAATGGATGCGGAACCGGTAATATGATACTTTCCAGCTACCACTCCATTAACTATTGTTTTCCAGTCTGTCGGTACAAATTCAATCTCAACACCCATATCTTTAGCAAGTTCACTCATTATGTCGATATCATATCCCTTATATTTGTTTGTTGCTGGGTCCCGAACAGAAAATGGGTTAAAATCTCCTGTTGTACCTGCTTTTAATTTTCCACTACTTAATATTTGGTTGAGAGAAGACTCTCCCAAAACAATACTGTTTACACCAAAAAAGCCAATTAGCGCAATTAGCGTTATTCTTAGAAATTTCATAAAACATACCCCTCCTAGGCTTATCTAAATTCTGAAAAAACTGATTAAAAAGTTGATAATAAGAACTAAAAATACCCTGTTAATATAAATATTGTTGAAAAATATGCAATACAGAAGAATAAATTGTTAAAACCAACGCTTTTAATCAACAAAATTTAATAATAGACTCTTTCATCAACTTATAGAATTAAGAAAATGGAAAAAGAAATAATAGACGACCAAATGGCAGTAAACGTTAAAGGCGTGACCAAATATTTTGGCAATTTTGTGGCATTAAAAGACATCGACCTTAAAGTAAAATATGGTGAAAGAATTGTTATTTGCGGACCTTCTGGTTCAGGTAAGTCTACATTAGTTAGATGCATAAATGGATTAGAACAGCATGAAAAAGGAAAAATCAAGGTTATAGGTGAAACTCTAGAAGTCAACTCTACGCAAAACGCAAACTTAGGACTTCAGATA
>CACFNV010000023.1 GCA_902567635.1 uncultured Alphaproteobacteria bacterium | reverse complement strand
TAAACCTTTCTTCAAAGTCTAGTGATATATGATCATCAAAGCGAGATGACTTATTTTTAATTTCAACAACGGTATCCATTTTAATACATAAAATATCTTTGAGCCATCGGCAGTGTTTTAGCCGGTTCACACGTGATCACATCTCCATTAACTCGTACTTCGTAGGTTTCAGGATTGACCTCAATATTAGGACAAAAGTCATTCAGTTTCATGCTTTTCTTGCTTATTGATCTTGTTTCTGAAACAGGTACAAGCGTCTTTTTTAAGCCTAGCTTATCCAATTCGGTGCCTTCTATTGATGGTCTAGAAACAAAGATTACAGAATTTTTTTCCATCGATGTACCAAAGGCACCAAACATTGGTCTGCTATAAACTGGTTGCGGGGTTGGTATGGATGCATTTGGATCCCCCATTTGAGCACAAGTAATTACCCCCCCCCATCAAAATCATTTCCGGTTTAACTCCAAAAAATGCTGTATTCCACAAGACTAAATCTGCTCTTTTACCAACTTCAATGCTCCCTATCTCTTTTGAAATGCCATGTGCAATAGCGGGGTTAATAGTGTATTTGGCAATATATCTTTTTATACGCTCATTATCATTCTTGCCTGTCTCTTCGCTCAACCTTCCTCTCTGTTTCTTCATTTTGTCTGCTGTTTGCCAAGTTCTGGTTATAACTTCGCCAACTCGACCCATCGCCTGACTATCAGATGCGATAATCGACATTGCGCCCATATCATGCAAAATATCCTCCGCAGCGATTGTTTCTTTTCTTATTCTGCTTTCGGCAAAGGCTACATCTTCAGGTATAGATTTATCCAAATGGTGACAAACCATTAACATATCTAAATGTTCTTCGATTGTATTGACTGTGTAAGGTCTTGTTGGGTTGGTTGAAGAAGGTATGACATTTTCTTCACCCACAAGCTTTATGATATCTGGGGCATGCCCTCCTCCAGCGCCTTCTGTATGAAACGCATGTATTGTTCTTCCTCCGATAGCTTCGATAGTCCTTTCCACGAATCCACTTTCATTAAGAGTATCAGTATGGATCATTACTTGTACATCTAGATCATCGGCAACTCTTAAGCAACAATCGATAGCCCCAGGGGTCGTACCCCAATCTTCATGTAACTTTAAAGAAGACGCTCCTCCTTTAACTTGTTCTACCAAAGGCTCAGCCAAACTAGAGTTGCCTTTTCCAGCAAAAGATAAATTCATTGGAAATGCATCGGCGGACTGTAGCATTTTTCCTATGTTCCATGAACCTGGAGTACATGTGGTTGCAAGAGTCCCGTGCGCAGGGCCAGTACCCCCTCCCAACATTGTGGTAAGCCCAGAGTGCAAAGCATCTTCAATTTGTTGGGGACAAATAAAATGTATATGCGCATCCATGCCTCCAGCAGTCAATATTCTTCCCTCACCAGCTATTATCTCTGTTGCTGGTCCTATAATAATTGAAATTCCATCCTGAATATCTGGGTTTCCTGCCTTGCCAATTGAATGAATCTTGGCATCCTTTACTCCGACATCTGCCTTGTATATGCCGGTATAATCAATTATTAAGGCGTTTGTAATAACCAAATCAACAGCTCCCTCACTTCTGGGTATTTGACTTTGACCCATTCCATCTCTTATTACCTTTCCTCCACCAAATTTTACTTCCTCCCCATAAATTGTGTGATCATTTTCTACCTCTGCAAAGAGTTCAGTATCTGCCAACCTAACCTGATCTCCAGTAGTAGGACCAAATATCCCCGCGTATTTTTCTCTAGAAACTTTTTGTGCCATTACAAATCACCCATAATTTTTTTATTAAACCCATAAACTTTCCTTTTTCCTGAATAAGGAATAAGACTAACTGTTTTCGACTGACCTGGTTCAAATCTTATTGCAGTACCTGAGATTATATCCAATCTCATCCCTCTGGTGCTTTTTCTATCGAACTTTAGGTTTTCATTTGTTTCAAAAAAATGGTAGTGGCTTCCAACTTGTATTGGCCTATCGCCAGTGTTCGAAACTTCTACTAGGATGGCTTCCTTATCCGAATTTATAATCAGTTCCTCTTCTGCTATTTTAATCTCACCTGGTATCATTTTATTTCCTATCTAATTGGCTGATGAACGGTTACTAGTTTTGTTCCATCAGGAAAAGTTGCTTCCACTTGAACCTCATCTATCATCTCAGCTATTCCAGTCATGCAATCTTTCCTACTAATTATCTCACCTCCTGCAGACATCAGGTCTGCTACTGATCTCCCTTCCCTGGCTCCTTCCAGAACAAAATTTGTTATCAAAGCTATGGCTTCAGGATGATTTAATTTTACTCCTCTTCTTTTTCTGTCAGCAGCAACCATAGCAGCAACGGCTATCATTAGTTTATCTTTTTCCCTAGGTGTTAGATTCATGTTCTCTCCTTAAATTCAAACTCTCCATACTTCAGGTTCTTCTAGATTCCAGATCGATCCTAATAATTTTTTTGTTTCTTCTCTAACTGCACTTATGTCTCTAGAGTGCACTCTAGTGATCAGGCAGTTATTTCTTAGAGAACTCCCTGCGAATACTTTGATGGAACTGGTAGTGTAAGCTCTTAATTTTTCTAAATAATACTCAGCTTTTCTGCCTACATAAAAAAAACTGGCAAAAGATGAAATATTTTTAAAGCCTGAAATACCCCTTGGAACCTCTTTTTTCCAACCGAATTGGTCAAAATACACTAACCTATTATCATAATATATTTTCCATCTATCGATAAAATTTGAAACACTCAAAACCTCCCCCATTGCTTTTCTACCCAATATCACATGATCAAATGCAAGAAACTCTGAGCTATTATCGACTTCTATTTTTGTATTTCTTGAAACAGCAGATTTAGAAAATAAAATTAATTCTTGGGGAAGCCAATATATTTTACTTCCATTTTCCACTTTAAAGCTGTTTTCCAAAACCGCTTTATTGTCACTAGCTTCATAAGCTTTCTCAGCAGCTTGGGTTGATAGTATCAGTGAGCAATCATGACTGCTTTTTATACGAAAAGTAAACCTATCGCCGCCAGTTACACCGCCAGCTGTGTTTATAACTATACCCTCTTTAATTCGTTTGAAGTATTTTGGAAATATAAAGCGGGAAGACCCTTGCTGAAAAAATTTATTTATTCTATTTTCGGGGCCCATCACCTCAATAAATATAGTCCCATTCGCTCTTTGTACTTTCCTACTGGGCTGAATCATCGCTTTATTCCATGTTTCCAATTAAAGCCCTTCAATTAAATGCTAATCATTCTCTGGACTGTTTTTGCTAGTTTAGATGCATCTCCAAGAGTTGCAAATTTTGGAAATCGCAAAAGGTATTTAAACATATTTTTTGCCTAATTTATAGATTATATTCCCTTAATTGATTAAATTTTAATCAAAACTCATTATCAATTTTTCAGCTTCATCTATTTTTTTTACATTCAAATTAGAACAAAAATTTTCTACCCCTATTCCTTCTATAAGATCCCTAGTAGATAGGTTACCCTTTGCGCCCGGAGCATATGGACATCCACCCAGTCCTCCTATTGCACTATCAAATACCGCTAACCCATGTGAAATCGCCTCTCTTACATTTTCAATAGCATTATTGTTTGTATCATGAAAATGACCTGCTAACATTGAAGGGTCTATCTCTCGACATACATCTAGCAATAAAGATTTTACCGACTTCGGTGTTCCTTTGCCAATCGTGTCCCCTAAAGATACTTCGTAGCAACCTAACTGAATAAGCATTTTAACTAACTTTAAAACCTCTCCAGAGTCTATTAAGCCTTCGTACGGACACTCTATCACGCACGAAACATAACCTCTAACAGCGACTCCCATCTCCTTTGCTTTTTTTATAAGAGGTACAAATCTTTCAATACTCTCTAAAATACTACAGTTAATATTCTTTCTGGAGAAAGTCTCAGAGGCCGAAGCAAAAACAGCTACTTCATCACAATTTACATCGATTGCCTTATCAAAACCAGTGATATTAGGCGTTAGTGCGGTATACTTAACACCAGATTTTCTTTTTATTCTACTCATTAGCTGGCCAGAGCCCGCCATCTGTGGAACCCATTTTTCACTGACAAAGCTTCCACACTCTATTTTCTTAATGCCTGTATCACTTAACGTATCTATTAACTTGACTCTATTTTCAATAGACACGTTGAACGGAGTGTTCTGCAATCCATCTCTTGGACCAACTTCAAATATTTTAATATTCTTTGGCATTTTCTTCCCATCAATCAATTTCAACCAAAATATCATTTTGATTTATGATCTCTTTAGTTTTCACTTTCATTTTCTTAATACGTCCTGCTTTTGGCGCCTTTAACTCATATTCCATCTTCATCGCTTCCATTATTATTAACGGTTCTCCCATAGAAACCAACTGTCCATTCTTCTTTAATATTTTTATAACTGTACCCGTTATAGGAGCGATGACTTTTCCTTCATTAATCTCGGTATTATCTCTTGCCTCATAGTCTTGCTGCAGTTCAAAATCAAAGATTGTGCCATTATCAAAAACCCTCACAATTTCGTTCTCTCGTTCATATTCATATTTGATGGTGTAACCTCTTAGTGTGAATTCTATAACTCCTGCACTAATTTCGATATCAGATACCTCATAAGAGTCATTCGCTAAAAAAAGTTTTAGAGTCCTTTCTTTAGCTATCAATTTAATCTCACAAAATCTATCGTGGTGACATAACCTTAAACTAGTTCCTCTCTCACCCCATATTCTCCACATTTTCTTTTCAAATTTATTTTGTAAAAATAAAAATAAAATTGCAGCAGACGCAAAATGGCTATGAAGTGCCGTTTCCTTTCTAAACTTTTCAGCGATTGCTTCAACACTATCTACTTGCATAATATTTTCTAAAAAACGTGGCTCACAATTTAATTTATACAGAAACTCTAAGTTTGTATTTATGCCTTTAATTTTAAATTCGCGTAAACAATCACTCATTTTCTTTTGAGCTAATTCTCTATTTACATCATGTACAATAAGCTTTCCTAACATTGGATCGTAGTGACTCTCTACTTGATCTCCTTGCTTTACGCCGAAATCCAATCTTACGTTCTTTGGGAAACGCAACTCAGAAATTTTTCCTGTACTAGGCATGAAATTTTTCCTAGGATTCTCTGCATATATTCTTGCTTCAATAGCATGCCCTCTAGATTTTATATCTTGTTGTTTATGAGTGAGTTTTTTTCCTGCCGCTATTTCTAATTGCATTTCCACCAAATCTATTCCAAGAATTGCCTCAGTGATGGGATGTTCAACCTGAAGCCTTGTATTCATTTCCAAAAAATAGAAGGACATATCATTTTCTTTTCCAGAAGTATCGACAATAAATTCAACGGTGCCTAGGTTTGTATAATTTATTGCTCTAGAGACAGATATGGCTGCCTCATACATTTTCTCTTTTATTTTTTGAGGAATTGATGTCGCTGGGCTCTCTTCTAGGACTTTTTGATACCTTCTTTGAGCCGAGCAGTCTCTTTCCATCAAATGAATTATGTTACCAAAATGATCCGCTGCAATTTGAACCTCAATATGCTTACCGCCTTGAATATATTTTTCTATAATAATCTCATCATCACCAAAACTACTTAAAGCCTCTCTTTTTACAGATTGAATAGAACCTTCAAGTTCACTCTCATTCAGCACAATTCTCATTCCCTTTCCACCACCGCCAGCAGCAGCTTTAATTAATAAAGGATACTCTAAGGTTTTGTCATTTAAGAGAGATTCTGAGCCCATGTTTTCTCGCAGAGAGTGCCCCGGAACCATAGGTATTCCTGCTTTAGATATAGCTTGTTTAGCGTTCTTTTTATTACCCATGGTCTTAATTGCTTTCCATTCCGGACCAACAAAAATAATTCCCATATTGTTAACTTTTTTTGAAAAGACGTGGTTTTCAGAAAGAAACCCATATCCAGGATGTATTGCATCCACATTTTTTTCAACTGCAATCTCAAATATCTTCTTAATATTTAAGTAACTTTTTCTTGCCTCTGATGGTCCAACGTAACAAGCCTCATCAGCTAAAAGTACATGAGCAGAATTTTTGTCGCTATCTGAATAAATGGCTAAGGTTTTTATACCCAAATTTCGAGCTGTTTTTATTATTCTGCACGCTATTTCACCGCGGTTAGCCACCATAAGTTTTTGAAACATTTCTACATCCTAAAGACGCCAAACCTTGTTTCTTCTATCGGTGCATTCAAGGCAGTTTCTAATGACAAAGCTACTACATCTCTGGTTTTTCTTGGATCAATTATTCCGTCATCCCATAAATGAGCAGAAGCAAATAAAGCTGAAGATTTCTCTTCAAACAAATCTAATATAGGTCGCTTAATTTTCGTTATTTCCTTCTCTGACAAATTCTTTCCCTGTGCTTTGGCTGCATTCATATTAACCTCAGCCATAACTCCTGCTGCTTGCTCACCACCCATAACCGCTACCTTAGCATTCGGCCACGTCCATAGAAACCTAGGGCCAAATGCTCTACCACACATACCATAATTGCCTGCTCCATAGGAACCCCCAACAATAACTGTAATCTTTGGTACATTAGCACACGAGACTGCATGAACCAGTTTTGCACCATCACTTGCAATTCCACTCTGTTCATATTTTTTTCCTACCATAAATCCTGTTATGTTTTGTAGAAATAAAAGAGGGATCTTTCTTTGACAACACAGCTCAATAAAGTGAGCTCCCTTTTTTGAACTTTCGGAAAATAAAACTCCATTATTTGCAATTATACCAATACTGATTCCACAAATTTTTGCAAAGCCACAGACTAGTGTCTCACCATATGTAGCTTTAAACTCATCAAAGTTAGAGTCATCAACTATCCTTCCTATTAGCTCAAAAACGTCAAAGCTTTTTTTTGTATCTGCATATATAAAACCTAGTAAATCCTCAATGTCCAACCTTGGCTCCTTGTATTTGCGCCTTGAGTATTTGGGCATGGAAGCCAAATCATTTACAATCATTCTTGTAAGAGATAGAGCATGGGTATCATTGTCTGCCAGGTAGTCAGCTACGCCTGATAATCTAGCATGGGTGTCGCCTCCTCCTAATGTTTCGGCATCTACGATTTCGCCAGTAGCCTGCTTTAATAAGGGAGGTCCCGCTAAAAATATCGTACCTTGATTTTTTACAATAATTGTCTGATCAGACATTGCTGGCAGATACGCACCTCCTGCTGTACAAGATCCCATAACCACTGCAATTTGAGGGATTCCTTTTGCACTCATTTGAGCTTGGTTAAAAAATATTCTTCCAAAATGATATTTATCTGGAAACACCTCATCCCAAGAAGGTAAATTAGCTCCACCACTATCAACCAGATAGATACATGGCAAATTATTTTCCATTGCTACTTCTTGCGCTCTTAAATGTTTCTTTACGGTCAAAGGGTAATAACTTCCGCCCTTAACAGTAGCATCATTACAAATTATCATGCAAAGCCTCTCTGAAACTACTCCCACTCCAGCTATAGCGCCTGCACAGGGAACCTGGTCCTCATATTTTCCTTTAGCCGCAAATAAGCCTAACTCTAGAAAAAATGATCCGCGGTCTAAAAGATTATAAACACGATCTCGAGGGAGCATTTTTCCTCTATCTATATGCCTTTTTCGAGATTTTTCTGAACCGCCAAGCTGAATTATCGTGGCGATATCCTCTATTCCCTTTATGGAACTAATGATTTTCTGTTGATTAAATTTAAATTCTTCAGTTTTTTGAGGGTTGTCCGAACCTACTTGTGGCATTTATTTCACTTTGTTTCCTCGAAGAGTTCTCTACCAATCAGCATTCTCCTGATCTCAGAGGTCCCCGCACCAATTTCATAAAGCTTCGCATCTCTTAGAAGTCTTCCTGTAGGATAATCATTAATATAGCCATTCCCACCCAAACATTGAATGGCCTCTAAAGCGACTTGAGTAGCTTTTTCCGCCGCGTACAATATGCAACCTGCAGAGTCTTTTCTAGTTGTCTCTCCTTTGTCGCAAGCTTTGGCAACAGCATAAACATATGACCTACAAGCATTCATTGTTGTATACATATCTGCGATTTTCCCCTGCATTAGCTGAAACGTTCCTATCGGTTTTCCAAACTGTTCTCTTTCATGGATATAGGGTACTACTACGTCCATTGCTGAAGCCATTATACCCACAGGTCCAGCTGCTAAAACTACACGTTCATAATCAAGGCCAGACATTAATACGTTGACACCCTTACCTTCTTCCCCCAACACATTTTCGTATGGAACTTTACAGTTTTCAAAAATTAATTCTGAGGTATTTGAACCTCTCATACCCAATTTATCCAACTTTACGCCAGTAGAAAAACCGGTCATTGATTTTTCGATTAAAAACGCTGTTATACCCCGAGGACCAGCTTCAGGATCTGTTTTTGCATAAACAACAAGAGTATCTGCATCTGGCCCATTAGTAATCCACATCTTCGATCCATTAAGCAGATAATAATCATTTCGTCTCTCAGCTTTTAATTTCATGGACACTACATCAGAGCCTGCACTTGGTTCTGACATTGCAAGTGAGCCAATATTTTCACCTGAAATTAGCTTTGGAATATATTTTTCTTTCTGATCACTATTACCCCACCGATATATTTGGTTTAAACAGAGGTTTGAGTGCGCTCCGTATGACATACCCACTGCAGCGTTCGCCCGACTAATTTCCTCAACAGCAACACAGTGAGCTAAGTACCCCATATCTACTCCACCAAATTCTTCAGAAATAGTTATTCCATGAAGACCAAGGTCTCCCATAAGTTTCCACAACTCCATAGGAAAATCGTTGGTTTTGTCTATTTCATCTGATTTTGGTGCTATTTCTTCCTGCGCGAATTTCCTTACTGTGTCTCTTAAAGACTCAATGTCTTCTCCAAGATCAAAACTCATAACTGAATCAAACATAAGTTTATTCTACTTTCTTATTTAGGCGCCATCCGAATAGCACCATCCAGTCTTATTGTTTCCCCGTTTAACATTGTATTTTCAACTATCTGAGCAGTCAATTCAGCATACTCACTAGGATTACCTAAGCGCGGGGGGAAAGGAACCGACTTACCTAGTGCATCCTGAACTTCCTCTGGAAGACTTCTTAACATAGGCGTACTAAATAGACCTGGAGCAATTGTTACTACCCTTATCCCGTTTTGCGCCAAGTCACGAGCCATGGGTAATGTCATGCCAACAACTCCACCTTTAGATGCTGAGTATGCTATCTGACCGATCTGTCCATCATATGCTGCAACTGACGCGGTATTAATAATTACTCCATTCTCCTTATCTTCATTTAAACTAGTTTGGTTAGACATTCCTAAGGCACTTTGTGAAGCAACATTAAAAGTCCCGATGAGATTGATGTTTATAGTCTTTTCAAACAGATCAAACTGATGTTTTCGCCCCTTTGATACAGTTTTTTGAGAAAATCCAATGCCGGCACAGTTCACACAAACTCTTTCCTGACCAATTTCACCTCTTATTTTTTCTAAACCCTCAGAGACTGATTGGGGATTGGAAACATCTACCTTTTGAAAGCTTGCTCCATGCAATGCAGCAACTCTATTTCCTTCCTCAACATTCATATCAAAGATTGCCACTTTTGCACCCATTCCAGCAAATTTTTCTACCACAGCAAGACCCAAGCCAGAAGCGCCTCCTGTTACTAATATCGGTGTTTCGCTAGAAATCTTCATGGTCGTTCTATTGCAATAGCTAGACCCTCGCCACCACCTAAACAAATGGCTGCGACACCCTTTCTTAATGCTCTTTTTTCCAGAGCGTTTAACAGAGTTACCAAAATTCTGGCTCCAGAAGCTCCAATTGGGTGACCAAGAGCGCATGCCCCACCATTTACATTAATTTTTTCTCTTGGGATATTCAATTCTTTCATAAAACCCATTGGAACTACCGCAAAAGCCTCATTAACTTCCCATAAATCAACTTCCTCAGAACTCCATCCTATATTTTTTAATAGCTTTTTTGCTGCAGGTATTGGTGCAGTCGTAAAAAGACCCGGTTTTTGAGCATGTACGGTATGACCTAAAATTTTTGCCCTAACTCGTAAAGACAATTCAGACGCTTTATCTTCTGAACTAATAATCAAGGCCGCGGCTCCATCAGAAATTGATGACGAATTCGCAGCCGTTACCGTGCCATCTTTTCGGAAAGCTGGTCGAAGATTTGGAATCTTCTCAGGTTGTGCATTTTTTGGTTGTTCATCTTCAGAAATGGTATGCTCCCCCTTCCTTGTTTTAATGGTTACTGGAGCAATTTCTTTATCAAAAGCATTATTTTTCTGAGCTTCCAATGCATTTTGCAATGATCCAAGAGCGTACTCGTCTTGCTGTTCTCTAGTAAATTGGAAAAGTTCTGCAGTATCCTCAGCAAAAGTTCCCATCAGCCTCCCGGGATCATAAACGTCTTCCAGTCCATCTAAAAACATATGATCATACATTTGTTGATGTCCAACCTTGGCACCACTTCTCATTTTGGGTGCAAGATAGGGTGCGTTTGTCATACTTTCCATACCCCCCGCAGCAACTAAATCGCTAGTTCCAGCTTTTACTTGATCATGAGCGTATATGACTGACTTTAGCCCTGAACCACACATCTTGTTTAACGTAACGGCGGGAACATCTTCTGATAGGCCAGCTTTGAACGAAGCTTGCCTAGCCGGAGCTTGACCTAGGCCCGCAGACAAAACGTTTCCCATTATGACTTCATTCACATCACTTAAATTTAACTTAGCGTCATCCATTGCTCCCTTTATCGCTGAACCGCCTAAATCTGTAGCACTTGCTTGAGAAAGCTCACCGTGGAACCCTCCCATAGGAGTTCGTGAAGCTCCAACTATTACTACGTTTTTCATTTATTAATTCCCCTTATTTTCGCTAATCAAAAGTTCTCTGGTCGTCTATTACCTTTCCGTCATTAGGTAAATCACCAGGTGATAATATTTTCACATTGCCTTTCAGTTTAAGGACTTCTTTAACTGAATTTTCGTAATCAGCTGAAGATCCTTTTTCTATCTCTAGCAGGACATCCATCACATCATTATTATCACTTCGTGAAACATTTACTCTAGCTTTTATTATCTCAGAATGCCTTGCTACAAGATCGGCTACTTGTTCTGGTCTTACAAACATTCCCTTTATTTTTGTTGTTTGATCTGCTCTACCACGCCATCCTACGATCCTCATATTTGTACGTCCACATTCACTCTTTCCGGAAGCCACTGCAGACAAATCACCAGTTGCAAATCTTATTAGTGGATAGTCAGGGTTAAGAGTGGTAACCAAAACTTCTCCGATTTCTCCTTCAGATACAGGATCTCCTGTACCTGGAGTAACTATCTCCACTATTACACCTTCATCAACTACCATTGGAGCATCAGCCACTGTCTCATATGCGACATTGCCTAAATCAGCCGTACCATAGTTCTGAAGACATAGAATACCCTTATCTTTGTATGCTTGCCTTGTTTTTGGGAACAAAGGTCCTCCTCCTACCAAAGCTTTCTTAATCTTTGATAGATCTAATCCTAGTTCCTCTCCTTTATCTAATATGATTTGAAGAAAATCAGGTACACCGATGTAGGCAGTAACACCTATTTCTGCCGCAGCTCTTGCTTGAAGCTCAGTCTGCCCTGTTCCTGCAGGAAAAACAGTTGCTCCAACAGCTAGAATACCTTGTTCACTTAACATACCTGCTGGAGTAAAATGGTAGGAAAAACAATTTTGAACTATATCTCCTTCTCCTATTCCTGCAGCGTTCAAGGCCCTTCCTGACCTCCACCAATCATGCTTTACCATTCCTGGTTCATAAATAGGTCCTGGAGACTGAAATATTTGATCTAATTTATTTACATTTCCAGCTATCAGCCCTCCCAAGGGAGGGTTCTCTGATTGCAATTTCACAAGTTCACTTTTCCTAAGAACAGGCAACTTAGGCAAGTCTTCAATAGATTTTATATCCTCTGGATTTACACTTTTTAAAATTTCTGAAAAAGCGGTGGAGTTTTCTTTTGCATTTCTTACTTGTATTGGTAACTCAGAACCAATATTTTCGGCTCGTTCCGTGTCTGACCTAGTTTCTAAATTATCAAAAAATTTACTCATACAGCCTTAACTTACAGCCACCTTTTTCGTCTTCGGTATGACTTCGTATTCTTAAACGAGTTTCTACCCTCCTCAGACATACCTAAGTAGAACTCTTTCACGTCTGGATTTTCCCTTAGTTCCTTAGCAGGTCCGTCCATCACCACGCGACCGCTTTCAAGAATATACCCCTTGTGAGCATACTTTAAAGCCACATTCGTATTTTGCTCGGCAAGCAAAAAAGAAACTTTTTCTTTTTCATTCAATTGCTTAACTATTTCAAATATTTCTTCAACCAGCTGTGGTGCTAATCCCATACTCGGCTCATCCAACAAGATTGTTTCCGGAGATGACATCAAAGCTCTTCCTATTGCTGTCATTTGCTGTTCACCCCCAGATGTATATCCTGCGAGTGATTTTCTTCTTTCTTTTAATCTTGGAAAATAATTATAAACTAAATCTAAGCTTTCTTGGAGTTCACCGCCACTTATTTTTCTGGTATAGGCACCTGTTAGTAGATTCTCCTCTACTGTAAGATGTTCAAAGCAGTGTCTTCCCTCCATTACCTGAATAACTCCCCTCCGAACCATATCGGCCGGATCAAGGTCTTTTATAGAGTCGCCCAAGTAGGAAATTGTTCCCTTCGTTACCTCTCCACGCTCAGATCTTAACAAATTGGAGATTGATTTAAGTGTTGTACTTTTTCCAGCTCCGTTACCACCTAGAAGAGCTGTTATACCACCTTTTTCAACAGTTAAACTAACCCCTCTAAGAACTAATATCACGTGATTGTAGACAACTTCAATATTACTGACGTCTAAAACCGTCTCCTGGGAACTTTCATCAAACATTTTTTTTCCTATTTAATTAAACCTGGCCTGCCTTTTAGGGCAGGCCAGATAAATTATACCTTAGTTACACTTTTGTGACTTCCAGCCTGGCTTGTCTGCGATGTATTCAGCCGCTGCTTTTGTAAGCATTGGTCCTACAACATCTACCATTGGTGGAATTGGTTTTGAGATTGGACCCCAATCTTTACCATCCCATTGCTGTATCGTCACAGCACCTTTACCTTCATGGTCTGCACAAGACCCGATAATCGGAGCAAAAAGACCGGTCAAACCTAACTCTGCGATACGCGCGTCATCCAATTTGATCATTTCTAGGCCCTTTCTAACATCTGCGCCTGTTACATTCTTCTTACCCGTAGCTTTTTGTGCTTCGTGAATAGCTTCAGCAACAACAACAGCACCTACCGCTGCTCTGTTGTATAAAACCTTACCCACTTCGTCCATTGAGGTTTTACTCTTACCTGGTTTAACGACAAGGTTAATCATATCTTGAATAGCAGGATAATCAGTTCCTGTTCCGGTAAAGGTAGCTGACTTGTAACCTTTAGCCTTCATTCCAAGAGCTTCAGTATCAACATGAGCTCCTGACCACCAGTTGCCGATAAATCTATCTAAAGGATATCTTGTCTTTGCAGCTTCTTTAATAGCAGTAGAGTTCATTGCACCCCAACCCCACATAATAACCCAATCAGGCTTCTCTTTTCTGATGGTGAGCCAATGTGAAGATTGATTCTGCATTTCCTTAACAGCTACTGGTACCAACATATGCTCAAAACCCATCTTTGGACCGAGCTGATCTAGAACCGGAATTGGTTCTCTACCATATCCAACATCCAAGAAAAGGAATGCTATCTTTTTACCCTTAAGCCCAGTTTCTGAGTCTATGTATGATAAAACAGACGTCATTTGTGACCAATAGGACGCTGGGTAATTGAAAGCCCAAGGGAAAGTTTCACCCTTAGCTGCAGCAGAAAGTCCATAACCCATTGTTAAAATTGGAACCTGATCTTCTGGTGCTTTTTGAAGCACCTGCAGTGTTATACCCGTTGAGTTTGGATAAACAATTAACGGATTTTTTCCTCTGTATGACTCGTAGCACTCAACTCCAACTTGAGCCTTGTAGCCTGTCTCACACTCTTCAGGGTTGGTTAATACCCCGCCTATGCCACCGTCTCTCTCATTGAGCATGAGGAAATAATCTGTGTAACCATTTGCAACAGCTGTTCCATTAGCTGCAAAAGGTCCAACACGATAAGTAAAATGAGGCACTAACAATTCGTCGGCAAAACTTACACCAACAGTAGATAATAAAGTGCCAAAACTAATCAAAGCACTTATAAGAAGTTTTTTCATTTTTTTCTCCCATTTTTACAGCTTACGCTGCGTTTAAGCGAACCGTTATTTGCTAATAAAAAAAGTGAAACCGGTCCCTTTTTCACCTCCTTCTTCAATTCTAATATGGAAATGGCCACATTCTTAACTTCTGTTTAGCTATCTGCCATAACCGAGCTAAGCCATGAGGCTCCACAATTAGAATCACTACTATCATAAACCCTAGTAAAATTATTGAAAGATTTTCCATAACAAATGCATCATATCCAAAAGATGTCTTGCCAATTTCTTTGATTAGAACAGGTATTACCCAAACCAATATTGCACCCATATAGCAACCAGTTATGGAACCCAAACCTCCTATAATTACCATAAACAAATATGTAAAACTGTGGTTAATGTCAAAACTCTCCACTTCTGCGGCACCCAGCCAGAAAAAGACCATCAAAGCCCCGGATATGCCAACATAAAATGAAGAGAAGGCAAATGCTGAAAGCTTTGCTGTCAGAGGTCTTACGCCAATTAGTTCTGCAGCTATATCCATATCTCTTATCATCATCCAAGAACGCCCTATTCTTCCTCGTATTACGTTTGAAGCTAACCAAGTTAAAAGCACCAAAAATGTTAAACACACCAAATACCTCGTAGTTGCGTCAGACTGGGGACCACTGATTATTATTCCAAACATTTCTTTGTTTGGTCCTTCTATTCCGCCACTGTTATTATAGTTGTATAGCCAAGGTATCCGAATAAATGCCCATTCTAAAAAAAACTGTGCAGCAAGTGTCGCCACCATGAGATAAAAACCTTTTATTCTTAAAGATGGTAGACCAAAAAGCATTCCCACAAATGCTGTCACCAATCCGGATAAGATTACGCAAATCAGTATATTCAAATCGGGAAAAATAGTCATAAACTTATAACAGCTATATGCACCAACACCCATAAAAGCTCCAGTGCCGAGAGATATTTGACCAGCAAAACCTAGCAATATATTTAAACCGAGCGTCGTTATAGTAAATATAACAACGGGAATCATTATCGCGGAAAGAGTAAACTCGTATGATAGCCCAGGAATCCCAAATATAGGTATGGCAACATATGCCAATAGAAGCAGAATACCAACACCGATTTTATCTTCAAAAAGAGGAAAAGCCGCCAACTCTTCTTTGTATTTTGACTTAAACTGTCCTGTTTCTCTGTAAAACATCTCTTACACCCTCTCAATAATCTTGTCACCAAATAGACCCTGAGGTCTAAAAAGTAGGAAAATAAGCGCAATAATGTAGGCGAACCACCCTTCAACTCCACTTCCTAACAAGGGTCCCCAATAAATCTCGAAAACCTTTTCGCCAAGTCCTATAATAAGGCCTCCAATTATCGCTCCTGGAACGGAGGTAAAGCCTCCAATAATTAAAACCGGTAAAGCCTTAAAACCAATGATTTGCAGAGCAAAAGAAACATCAGATCTAGCCCCCCAGAAAATACCTGTTACAAGTGCTACTACTCCTGCGACAAACCAAACGATAACCCAAATTTGATTAAGAGATATGCCCACCGATAAAGCTGCTTGATGGTCATCTGCAACCGCTCTCAGGCCTCTACCAATCTTGGTTTTACTGAAAAAAAGCGCCAGAATAACAATCATGATACTTGCTATAACCGCAGCTGATATATCTATCATTTCAAAATATACGCCTCCACCAAACATAGGCCACTCTAAGCTGCCATTAGGAAGCCCCAACTCGTCAGTTATCATAGCGCTTGGTCTACCTCCAAATATCCATTGAGCTGAGCCGATAATCAAAAAAGTTAACCCAATGGTCGACATAAACAAAATATTGCCATCCTGATTAACAAGTTTACGAAGTATTAGTCTTTCGATTAAAAAGGCTAGCACATAAAACATAACTAAAACCAAAATAACGCTAATCCAAGCAGGAATACCCATTTTGTAAAAACTCACGAGAGATAACGCTGCTAGAACCACCAATATCGGTTGCGAAAAATTAAATACACCTGATGCTTTGAAAATTAATACGAAACCAAGGGCTATAAGACCATATAACGTACCACTAACAAACCCATCCCAAATGCCTTGGAAGAACAAGTCAGGGTATGCAACCATTTCCGCAAAAGGTGAAACAAAAATTAGATATAAGATTTCAATTAAAGTTTCCATTAGTGAGGTACTCCCAAATATGCATCAATGACAGCTTGATTTTTTTGGACTTCGTTAGGGGTGCCATCTGCCAATAATTTTCCATAATCTAATACTACAACCCTGTCAGCTAAATCCATTACAACAGCCATATCATGCTCTATTAGAGCTATAGTAGTTCCAAATTCTTCATTCACATCCACTATAAATCTAGACATATCTTGTTTCTCTTCCACATTCATTCCTGCCATTGGTTCATCGAGCAACAATAACGTTGGATCCATAGCTAAAGCCCTCGCTAATTCCACTCTTTTTTGTAAACCATAAGGTAATGCTCCTACGGGCGTTTTCCTAATATGATTGATTTCAAGAAAATCAATAATCTCTTCACACCGTCTTCTATGCTCTACTTCTTCTTCAATTGCTGGACCGTACCTTATCATCTGCCAAAAAAAGTTTTTGTTCATCTTTAACTGTCTTCCAGTCATCACATTTTCTATTGTGGTCATGCCTTTAAACAAAGCGATATTTTGAAAGGTTCTGGCTATCCCTGTCTTAGCAATTTCATAAGGCTCCATAGATGGACGCTTTTCACCCCTATACCAGATCTCTCCCTCTTGGGGATGATAAAAGCCATTTATGACATTTAACATCGATGATTTTCCTGCTCCATTGGGTCCTATTATTGCTCTGATTTCACCTTCCAGTATATCAAAAGAAACATCTTGTATTGCGATCACTCCGCCAAATCTAAGATTGATGTTTTTCACTTCCATCATTACGTTTTGATCAATATTTCCCATAAATAGTCCCTTTATTTTCTAATATTCTATGCAGCATCACTTTTTGATTGCAGAACAAACGTCTGGGTATCAACTATATTTAGCGTAGCTTCTAAATAGCCTTTCTTACCATCTTCGTACGTCACTTCTGTTTTCGTGGAAACCTGTTTGGCTCCTTTGTATAAGGCATCAATCAAATCACCATATTTTTCGGATACAAACCCTCTTCTAACTTTCCTTGTTCGGGTAATTTCCCCATCATCTGGATCTAACTCTTTATGCAGTATCAAAAACCTATGAATCTGACACCCAGACATTACACTGTCCTTTGCAAGAGCTTTATTTACCTCTTCAACATGTTCCTTCATTATGTTCATTACTTCGCTATTCGAAGCCAACTCCTGATAAGAAGCATAATTTATATTGTTTCTCTCAGCCCAGTTTCCTACTGCAGACAAATCTATATTTAAAAATGCAACACATTTCTCCTGACCAGACCCAAATAAAACAGCTTCAAGAATATTGGGGAAGAATTTAAGTTTGTTTTCAACATATTTTGGAGCGAACATCAGACCACTTTTAGTCTTTCCCACATCTTTAGCTCTGTCGATGATCCTTAGCTGACCACTAGTTTCATCTATGTAACCTGCATCTCCAGTTGCAACCCAACCTGCTTTATCCTTGGTCTCTTTAGTTGCTTTTGGATTTTTGTAATATTCTTTAAAAGCTCCCACTGACCGATAAAGCACCTCACCTGAGTCAGCTATTTTAAGTTCCACACCCTTAATTGGCTTTCCAACTGTATCTGATTGCACTTCATCATCTGCCTGCATAGTCAAGAACACAGAGGCTTCTGTCTGCCCATAAAGTTGCTTGAGGTTTATTCCTATCGATCTGTAGAAATCAAATAGTTCTGAACTTATTGCCTCTCCCGCAGTGTATGCGATTCTAACTTTAGTTAATCCGAGCATATTTTTTAATGGACCATAAATAATAAATTCACCAATTGAGTATTTCACACGATCAATAAGACCCACGCTTTCTTTTTCCAAAATCCTCTTACCGACCTTTTCTGCATGATTCATGAAGTAATGAAACGCCCTTCTCTTAATTGCACTAGCGTCCTCAATTCGGATATTAACAGACGTTTTAAGTCGTTCCCATAATGGAGGTGGTCCAAAAAATACTGACGGACCCATTTCTCTAATATCCATTTGAGTGGTGTCCGCACCCTCTGGGCAGTTAAGACAAGCTCCCGCTCCCATAACTTGTCCAACAGAAATCATAAAATCTCCTACCCAAGCCATTGGCAAATAACAAACAATGTGATCATTCTCTGTCCAGCGGTCAAAATCATTGGCACTCAATGAGGCTCCAATTATCGCACTGTGATTTTGTACAACTCCCTTGGATTTTCCAGTTGTTCCTGATGTATACAATAGAACACAAGTAGTATCGCCAGAAATTTTTGCTACTCTTTTGTCTAGCTCACTTTTTAAGTTTCCTTGATCTGCTTTCCCTATTCCAGATATATCACTGAAAAGATGTAAGTGAGCCCTATCGTATTTTCTCAAGCCTTTCGGGTCGACAAAAATAATTTCTTTAAGTTCTTTAACTTTGTCTTTGATTTCATAAATTTTGTCGACTTGTTCTTGATCACCAACAATTGCGAATTTTGCAGAGCAATGAGTTAGAATGTATTCCATTTCTTCTGCCACTGCATCTTGGTAAAGAGGCACAGGTACTGCTCCTACATGCTGAGCTGCCACTAAAGACCAATATAAGTAAGGTCTATTTCTCCCAATAACCGCAACATGGTCCCCCTCTTTCACTCCTAAATCGATTAACCCTTTAGAGAGGTTCATAATCTCTTGATTTGCTTGAGCCCACGTCCAAGTCTGCCATATACCAAACTCTTTCTCTCTATAAGCTGGAGAGTTACCAAATTTTCGGACGTTACGTTCCAAAATTTTTGGCACAGTGTCTAGGCTGGTGTCAATATCAACCATATTTCCTCCCGTTCATCTTTTAAACTTATTAACACGACTCTAGCGGTCGCCATTTTTTGGAGATTAGAATATAAAAAAATTTTAAAAATAAAACAACACCCTTATTGCAATTCTTGATAAAAAAGGCTCATAAACCTCCTTTTTAAATACTCGCTTTTGTTTTATCTAACAATTATAGCTCTAATATCATTTACATTAACTCCAGTCGGGCCAGAAATCAGCAGGCTTCGAAGTTTTTTAAAAGCTACATAGGAATCATATTTATTAAGGTACTCATGCAAATCAATACCCAAGATTTTTGCTTTCTCAAAAGTTTCTCCTGTAACCATTGCTCCTGCGTTGTTGCCATTGCCGTCAATCCCATCTGTATCTGCGGCAAATCCACTCACTCCTGGTAATCCCTTAATTTCTTTGGCTAATGCTAGAGCAAAATGTGAGTTTCTCCCTCCCTTGCCATAATTAGATGGCAAATTAACAAGGCTTTCGCCACCTGAAATAATGAAGGCCGGCTTTTTTACTGGGCTATTATGTTCAATAACTTGTTTTACTACTTTAGCGTGAGTAGCCGCAAGAAGTTCTGAATCCTCCTCTACTGATTCAGCTAAAACCAGAACATTCAGACCATAATTTTCTTTTGCTATAATCGAAGCCGCTTTTATCGCCAGTGCTCCTGACGATAAAGTAAAAGAATTTTTATTATTGATTTGGATTGCTTTATCTTGACAGACATTTTCTTGTTTTGAGAGGAAAAAATTCAAAATACTCTTATCGAATCTTATTTTATAAAAATCAACCAAAGCGTGTAAATCAAGGTTGCTATAATCTTTGTAAAAAGTAGGACTACTCCCTACAAGTGATATGTCATCTCCTGGAATATCACAAACAACGAGTGTGATTATAGGGCAAGGAAAAGCCGCTTGACCTAATTTTCCAGCTTTTATTCTAGAGAAATGGCTTCGGAAAGCATTCATTACAGAGATAGGTGCGCCTGATTCTAAAAGTGATTTATTTAAGTTTATCTCATCAGCTAAAGTAAAGCCCTCAGGGGGAAAAGGAAGTAGAGATGAGGCTCCCCCAGAAATCATAAAAACAAAAAGATCATTTTCACTAAGACTCGAAACATTTTCTAGTAATGTTTTTGAAGCTTTAATTCCTGCCTCAGCTGGTAATGGGTGTGAGGATTTAAAAACCCTATATCCAAAATCTTCACAGCATTCATTTTCAGGAATTACAACTATGCCACTTGATTCTCCCTGAAAAGTCTCCTTAAACGCTCTGGATAACCTGCCTGCTCCTTTACCTACAGCAGCAAAGAAAGTTTTCCCTTTAGGAGGTTCGATTTTATGATAATGCATTCGTTTTATAGGATCTACGCGTTCGATAGTTTTATAAAATATATCTTCAAGAATTTTTAAGTCCTGATCTGTATTCTCCATAATAATGTTACACTTTTATAATATTGTGTGCTGGCCCATAAGGAGTTTTTGTTATGTTTTCGGGTCCTTTTTCTGTCAAAATCACAATATCATGCTCTCTATATCCGCCAGCTCCAGGGTTTCCTTGTGGTATGGTTAACATAGGCTCCATAGAGACAACCATATTCTTTTCCAAAATAGTATCAATGTCCTCTCTTAACTCAAGACCAGCTTCTCTACCATAGTAATGTGATAAAACACCAAAAGAATGCCCATACCCAAATGTCCTATATTTAAGCAAATCTTGGTCTTCAAGAAAATTATTTATTTGATCGCACACAGCTGAGCACGCAATGCCTTCATTAATTAAAGACAGCCCCAATTCATGAGCTTTTACATTTACCTCCCATACCCTAAGACTTTCTTTGTCAGGTTCCCCAACCCATAAAGTTCGTTCCAATGCAGTATAATAACCAGAGATCATGGGAAAAGTATTCAAGGATAAAATATCTCCCACCCTTAACGTACGAGTCGTAATAGGATTGTGAGCACCATCTGTATTTATTCCAGATTGAAACCAAACCCATGTATCTCTTAATTCACTATTTGGAAATCTATCAGCTATAGCTTTTTCCATTGCATCCCGACCTATCATTGCTATGTCAATTTCCCTTATCCCAGGCTTTATGCTCTCTATGATTGCAGCGCCACCAATATCTGCAATTGAAGCCCCAGATCTAATTAAATCCATTTCTTCCATGGACTTAATCATTCTTATTTTCATGATGTCATCAGAAATATCTTTAGCTTGTTTTGGCTTAACAAATTCTTTCAATTTTTCGTTTTGTTGGAAAGTAATATGATCTCCTTCTATCCCAACAATTTTCCCATGCCCCACTATGCTTGATACTGCTCTCCAATAATTATCCCTTTTCCAATCTGTATAAATTACATTTTGTCCGTAAGATCTTCTCCACGGTTGACCTAAATCTATATTTGCAGAAACAGTAATATTTAAATCATTGGAGACTATTAATGCATATGGTCTCCCGAAAGAGCAATATAAGAACCCTGAGTAGTAGGCGATATTATGCATCGAGGTAAAAATTACAAAATCTATTCCGCTATCAGTAATAACTTTTCTTAACTTTGAAATACGAGTCTCATACTCGCCATCTGAGAATGGCAATATTGCTTTTTCACCATTCTTCAATTCAAAGAATTCTTTTCTCATAAGTAAGCTCCGATATTAAACGTGCTGACCACCATTAATTTCTATCTCAGCTCCGGATACATAGCTAGCATGTTCTGAACAAAGATAAAAAATGGTATCAGCAACCTCCTCAGGCATTCCTAAACGTTTCATTGGAATATCGGAAACAATTTTTTCTGTTCCTTTACTTAAAATAGCAGTTTTTACTTCTCCCGGCGCAATAGCATTAACTCTTACCCCTAAGGGTCCAAAATCGTTTGCCATTTCACGCGTTAGAGCCCCAAGAGCAGCCTTTGAAGTAGCATATGCAGCTCCTGCAAAAGGGTGAACGCGACTTCCGGCAATGGAAGTAACATTCACAATTGTTCCTTTTGCTTTGACAAGCGCTTTTTGTAATCCTCTCGCTAGAATTACGGAGGCAAAAAAATTTACATGAAATACTTGGCCCCATATACTTAAATCAGTATTGATTGAGTCCAGTCTATTTCCTTTTTCATTCTTAGGTGAGATACCTGCATTATTCACCAAAGCATGCAGTTTGCCGTTTAAACGGTCCTTAATTTCTTCAATTGCATGAAGAGTGTTATTTGGGTTTGAAAGATCAACTTGTATATGATTCTCCTCTCCTCCTGGCCAAGGGCACTTAGGGTCAAACGCTTGCCTTGAGCAAGTAATTACACGCCATTTCTCTTCAGAAAACTTTCTAACTGTGGCGTGACCAATACCTCTGCTTGCACCTGTTAGCAGTATTACTTTTTGTTCAGATGTTTTGTCTAGCATTTTATACCTCAGAGTGTAATTTCAATTCCGACTAAAACAGTCAGATTTTACTCTAACCTCTAGCCTAGTCAAGAGATTTATAATCGTTCAAAGTCAATTGTTGCTAATACCCTTTCTACCTTATCAAACATTTCATTAATCTGATTATTTTCAATTATCAATGGAGGACAAAAAGCTAAGCTGTCTCCAGGGAGAAACCTTAAGATTACCCCGGCCTCCTGGATCCTTTGTTGAATCTTTGCTGCAATTTTCTGCTTCGGATCCGGCTTTTCACTAGTATTTGCCTTCGAAACAAATTCAATTGCTCCTATCAAGCCGATGGCACGGGTATCTCCAACAAAGTCAAATTTCCCCATTTCCTTAATACGCTTAGCAAATGTATTCGCAACTTCCTTTACATGGGCAATTATCTCTCTTTCTTCGTATATTTGTAAAGTTTTAAGCGCTACTGCCGCCGTTACAGGATGTGCTGAATATGTAAACCCATGACCAAAAATACCTAGCTCATCGGCTTGCTTTTCTATATTGGCTATAATCGGTTTGCTAAGAAGAACAGCAGAGATCGGGGCATAGGCCGCCGACAGAGCTTTTGCACAAGTTAGTATGTCAGGTTCCAAATTGAACGTTTCGGACCCCCACATGCTACCAGTTCTACCAAAACCACAAATAACTTCGTCAACTATAAAAAGTATTTTATATTTCTTCAAAAGTTTTTGAACTTTTTCAAAATAACCGCTCAGAGGAATGATCACCCCGCCTGCTCCCATTACGGGCTCTGCTATAAAAGCTCCTATAGTATCTGGGCCCTCCTCCAATATTAATTCCTCTAAATCGCTGATCATTCTATTGACAAACGACTCTTCCGACTCACCTGATTTTTTCTCAGTAAAATAGTGTGGAGCAGAAGTATGTCTAACAAAATCTAGGGGTAGCCCAAACCCATCTGAGGCGTATGGCAATCCTGTTAAACTCCCAGCTGCCATAGTCACTCCATGATAACCACGCTTACGACTGATGATTTTCTTCTTTTCTGGACAACCAATTGCATGATGATAATACCAAACTATTTTGATAG
>CACFNV010000022.1 GCA_902567635.1 uncultured Alphaproteobacteria bacterium | reverse complement strand
GTCATCTTACTCAATTCTCTCACAGTTTTGTTGTAAGCTCGTCTTTTTTGCGCTCTATCTTTCACAGAAAAATAAAATATAGTTGAATATTGAACTATTTTATCGAATATTCCATTACTTGTGGGTTCTTGTCTTATAACTGCCATGTTGGTACTCCTAAAAAATAAGGGTTTTTTATAAATAAATAGTAAACTACATTTTATATATTAGTTTAATATTAAACTAATAGTGTTTAAATCGCAAAATAGACAGCTAATTTCTGCATAACGAAATATTAAATTTTTGAGTGCAACTTATGCCATAAAAAAATAGTCTTTATTGACCATCTATGTTTAAGATAAAATTAATATTATCTTCAAGGAAAATAAGGAAAATAAGGAAAATAAGGAAAATAAGGAAAATAAGGAAAATAACCCATGGATGAAATTTCTAAATTGAAGGAAAAAGCTAAGGAAGGATGGTCTTCGTTTATACCTTTCGAAGCCTTGACAAGTACAGCAGCACCTAAATTAATTCGGTTTGCTAACATTGATAGAAACTTTAAGGTTTTAGATGTTGCATGCGGAACAGGTGTTGTAGGTCTTACAGCTGCTAGAATAGGAGCTTTAGTTAAAGGTTTAGACCTTACTCCTGCCTTAATTGGCAGGGCTAGAGAGAATTCTAAAATCATGTCATTAGATGTAGAGTTTCTCGAGGGTGATGCTGAAAACATGCCCTTTCTTGATGAGGAATTTGATATAGTAGTGAGCCAATATGGGCACATGTTTGCACCTCAACCGGATGTGGTAATCGATGAAATGGGAAGAGTCTTGAAAACTGGTGGGGTGTTAGCATTTTCAACTTGGCCATCAGAGATGTTTATGGGCCAATTTTTTAAACTTGTCGGAGAATTTTCTCCACCTTTGCCAGACGGTGCATCTTCCCCAGTATTGTGGGGGGACACAAAGATAATTTCTGAGAGATTAGAGAAAAAGTTTAAAAATATAGAGTTTGCTAGAGATGCTATGATGGCACCAACATTGAGCCCTGGTCACATGTTGAATTTGTTTGAAAAAAATGCTGGACCATTGGCAAAGTTAGTTGAGGCGTTGGCTGACAACACCAGTAAGTTGCAAGATTTAAGAACAAGAGCTTTGGATTTAATTTCAAAATTCTTTCTCGATAATTATTTACGGCAAGACTTTTTAATGACTAAATGCATAAAAAAATGAATATATAGATTCATAAATCAATCTACCCAGTCTCGAGCTTTAAAATATGAAGATACAGCTGCTACATATAATCTATGCAAGAAATGAAAAGGAATAGTTTTTAATTTTTTTGATACCGGTAATGGAAGACGGTGGTCATTACCGTTTATTAACCAGTCGGAGAGATAAGGCCCCAAGGCAGGAGAAAGTGCTACTCCTCTTCCGTTACACCCCAAAAAAGAGATGGCTCTCGGACCAAGAATATTTAATCTTGGCATAAAGTCGGGAGTGATGGAAACGTTTCCAAACCAATAATATTGAAATTTAGCATCTTTAAGAATTGGAAAAATATTAGTTAACTTTCTCTCTAGTAGAACAAAATCACCTTTCGACTTAGGTTTTATGAAAGTTCCTCTACCCCCCATTAGTATTCTATTATCGGGACCTCTCCTGTAATAAACTAGTAGTCTATTTAAATCTGAAACTCCAAACCCATTAGGGATCAAATCTCTTGTTATTTCTTTTGAAAGCCTTTCAGTTGCAATTTGAAAGCTTTGAACAGGAATAAATGTTTGCTTTAGAGGTTTTATAAGATTATTAGTATAGGCGTTAGTAAATATTCCAGCTGCCATTCCCTGAACGCTCGAATTTTTAAGCATAAAATGCCATTTCCCACTGGAAAAATAAACCCTTGTAACAAGAGAATTTTGATAAATTCTTACACCTGCTTTTATTGCTGCCTTTGCGAGGCCTTTAACTAGTCTCAAAGGATTTAACGTGGCGCCTCTCCTATCCAAGAAACCTCCAATGTAACAGTCGCTTCCCAAAAGGTCAGCCACCTCATTTTTATCAAGAAAATCTACTTTGTCAGTGTATTTTTTCCAGTCCTTAACCCGGTTATCTACTATCCTAAGGGAGGCTTTATTATGCGCCGGTTGAACAAATCCTCCCTTTTCCAACTGACACTCAATTTTGTGTTGCTTAATGATGGACATTGTTTTTTTGGGAGCATTAGCACCAAACTCAATTAATTTTTTGCCAATGTTGCTACCAAAACTATTGATAATTTCGGTTGGGTTATGTTTAAAACCAGGGTTCAATTGACCTCCATTTAGGCCCGATGCAGCTAAACCAATCTTCCCCCCCTCCAAAACAATCACTTCCTTTCCTTTAAGGGCAAGATCTAAGGCAGTAGACAAACCTGTAAAGCCACCTCCAACTATTACGAACTCCGCTTCCATCTTAGTTGGTAAAGGTTCTTGGTCTATAAAAAAATAAGGTTCATTATTATGCCAAACAGAACAGAAAGGAGAGGTTTTATAAGTCATTTATCTGATGTTAGAAGGCACTATTTAATATCCTTTTTTCCTATCATAAATGTTTTCGAGGGGTTCACCATTTTGGAATCTATCTATTCCCTTTTTAACAGCAAAAACTGCACTTTTTGGAAGAACTTCTCCAGCCATATGTGGCGTAACAAAAATTTTCGGATGGTTCCAGAAGGAATGGGATTTCTCGAGTGGCTCTTTAGGAAAAACATCAAGAAATACTTTCTTCAGGGGAACCTTGTCAATGTAACTTAAGAGCGCTTCCTCTTCTATATGTTCACCTCTCCCGATATTAATAAGCGTCGAGTCTTTTTTCATTAAACTAAGACTAGCCTTGTTAATTATTCCCTTGGTTTCTTGAGTTAAAGGAAGCGCACAGATTAAATAATCACATCTGGGTAACATTGTCTCTAACTCCCGAAATCCAGAGAAGGTCTCTACTCCATCTAAATTTTTTTTAGATCGACTCCATCCTAAAACGGAAAATCCAATTGATTGCATCTTGTCCACAATTACTGAACCAATATTTCCAAGTCCCAAAACGCCAACCGTATATTCCGGTGTGTACGCCGCTGTTTGTTCAGTCCAAACTTTTTTATTGTTATTTTTAGAAATGGTTTCGATATTTCTGTGAACATACAAAACAGTCAACAGCGCATACTCAGCCACCATTTTGTATTGAAAAGGGTCGGACATTCTAATAATGGGTATTTCTTTGGGTATGCTTTCATCTCTTAAAATATGGTCTACACCTGCGCCGATTGAAAAAATGACTTTAAGGTTTGGAAGCTTGGCAAGAACTCCTTTCTTTGGATTCCAAACTAAAGCAAATTCTATTTCATTGGCTTTAGTTATCTCTGGATAATGTTGAATGAATATATTAGGTAGATGGGCTTTTAGTTCAGATAACCAGTTAATATTATCGGACATTAAAAGAAGACTTGTCATTTAAGTGGTTTTCCTTGATTTTCTCAGAGAAAGGCAGATATGTTATCGTTTTTACTTTTACCTACAAAATCAGAAAATGTATCAATCAGTTCTGGAGGTTCCCAGTCTAGAATGGCTAATTTAAACCAGTCTTTGGACTTTATTCTTTTAAACCATGATGAAATATTAGGATATTTCTCAAAGGGCCATCTCATCAGACTGAATCTGTGAACATTTGGGACTAGTGCTAGGTCATAGATTGAAAATGATCCGTTTAAAAGATAGCCATTATTTTTTTCAATTTGAGCCTCTATTAATTTAAAAAATAGAAGCGATCTTTCTACCGACTCTTGAACTTCTTTTCTAGATAGCCCTGTTCGAAACCTTTCATGAAATTTAACAAGTTCTATATTTGAGTGGTTGTTTTGAAAAAAAACAAACTCATTATCATTCATCATTGATCTCACTCTAAAAAGAAAAAAGAAACTACAAGTCTTAACGTCTTTTTGAGCTTCATCTATTTTTTGTAATAAATACTGTCCTTCAGTAATGACGCTTTCACTCAAAGATTGATTTCCAAGTTGTCCAAATTTTCCTTCTATATAACTTAGTATATCAATTGACTCAGTAATTACTTCTCCATCATTTATTAGTGAGGGTACCAAACCTTTGGGATTTATTGCTAAATACTCTGATTTTGCGTGTTCGCCTTTATCAAGTTTTAAGGGATGACTTACCCAAGAAAGTTCTTTTAAGCACAAAGCGATTCTAACTCTTTGTGAACATGATGACATGGGTGCATGCCAAAGGTGCAAACCACGAAATTCAGGAAAATTTTTGTATTTTAAAATGGGCAACTTTTTTCTCGATAAATTTCAGTTAGAAAATATCTTAGACATAATTTAACTAAATATAAACAATTACCGTTTTCGCATACGGGGGTCAAGAGCATCGCGTAGGCCATCTCCCAAATAATTAATACTCAACACAGTCAAAGATATAGCAAGACCAGGCCAGAAAACCCTCTCAGGATATTGTTGCAAATAATCGACCGCATCATTGAGCAACCTACCCCAAGTAGGAAAGTCTGGAGGAAAGCCCAATCCCAGAAACGATAAAGCACTTTCGGTAATTATTCCATTAGCTATGCCGAGCGTTGCTGAAACCATTATTGGCGATAGAACATTCGGCATAATGTGTCTTAAGATAATCATAGTGTCAGAAGTTCCACTTGATCTTGCAGCTAAAACAAACTCCCTTTCCTTTAAAGCCAAAACATCTGCTCTGACTATTCTAGCAGTTGGCATCCAGCTTGTAATACCAATAGACACAACAATCAAAACGAACATTCCCTTCTCTGGTCCATATGCCTGACTTAACGGTTCCCTGAAGAGAAGCATCATGACTAAAAGAAGAGGAAGCAAAGGCAAAGAAAGAAAAAGGTCTGTAAACCTCATCAATATGCCGTCAAGGCGTTTATAAAATCCAGCTGTCACTCCGATAAAACTTCCAAAGAAAAGAGATAAAGCCATTGCCGCCAAACCCACGGCTATTGAGGTTCTGCCCCCAGCCATCATTCTTGCAAGAGTATCCCTTCCCAACTGATCGGTACCAAAAGGGTGCAGAAGACTTGGACCTTGGTTTCTCGATCGAATATCTATCCCATTTGCTTCAAAGGGCCAAAAAAACGGACCTATCATCACCACTACTACGATAGAGAAAAATATGAAACCTCCCAGAAGCGCTCCTTTGTGACTTTTGAATTGATCCCACACATCACGCAGTTTGCTCCTGTTAGACGTCTTATTTTCAACGACTTCAGTCATATCTGATCCTAGGGTCCAATATTCCGTAAATGATGTCCGCTAGTAAGTTGAATGCAACTATAAGAAAAGCAAACATGAATGTTATTGTTTGAACTGTTGGTAAATCGTTAGCATAAATTGCACCTATTAATTGATGTCCAATACCATTAACTTTGAAAACCTGTTCTGTAATAATTGCTCCCCCAAATATCGCAGGAACATTTAGTGCAATAACAGTTATAACAGGTATCATAGAGTTTCTAAGCACATGAATCATCACTATTGTCCATTCACTTAATCCTTTTGCTCTGGCAGTGCGTACATAGTCTTGATTTAGATTATCAAGCATAGTAGCTCGCATAAAACGATTGATCATCGCAGTAGTCTGTAGAGCTAAAACCATAACAGGCATTACCATCTGTTTTAGTTGGGTTTTGAAAGTATCCCAATCTACGACAACATGTGTTGTATCATATATTGAAGGTAGCCAACCTAGCTGGACCGAAAATATCACAATAACAAAAACACCAGTAAAAAATGGGGGAACAGAATAGCCAATCATAGTAACAAATGTTCCTACCTGATCAAAAACAGAATACTGTTTGTATGCCGAATAAATCCCTATTGGAATAGCAATAAGAATACCCACAATATATGACATTCCAACTACCCAAAGAGTTTGAGGCATGCGTTGTACCACAATATCCATGACTGGGCTACGTGTTTGCCAGCTAATCACTCTTTGCTTTCCTTCAGAAAAGTTTGTTTCAAACATGTAGTCGATGAAAACTTGGGGTTCTACCCAAAAAAGTTGAACCACCCATTTGATGAATTGAATATATAAAGGCTGACCTAACCCAAGAGCCTCCCTCATTTTCTCTTTTACTTCAGGAGGAACAGTCAAAGGTACCTGAGCCATAGGATCGTTTGGCGCAAGGTTTAAAAGTAGAAAGATTACCAGACTTATAACGATCAAAGTTGGTATAGATATTAAAAGTCTTCTGGCAATATATGTCAGCATTATTTTATGCTATTTGAAGTTTGATAAAGCTAGAGGCATAGTCGTACTATGCCTCTAACAATTATATTTTATTACTTACGATGCCAATCGGCAACATTCCAAAGCTCTGAGTCCCAAGTATTAAGAATAACGCCACCAAGAGATTTTGCATGAGCCGAAACTCTTCCTCTGTGGACTAAAGGAACAATAGTATAGCTGTCTTTAGTAAGCATGTTATTTAACTGAATGCCGATCTCTCCACGTTTTTTGAGATCACCGGTAGCAGACAGCTTATCTAATAGAGCGTCATACTTTGGGTCACAATATCTGTTAATATTGGCTCCCTGCCATTGACTTTCTGGCTTAGGTTCATTTCCACATCTGTATGCAGATAAGTAGGCCTGTGGATCAGTACCGTCAAAAGTATTAGCATACATCTCTACGTCTGCGTAAAACTTCTGATAAGTATCTGGTGAACCAGGATCACCTCCAAAGAACACGGAAGCGTTGAGGTTTCTTAGCTCAGTCTCAACACCAATTTGCTGCCACCACTCTTTAATTAGGGCTTGGAAATCTTGTCTAACAGCATTTGTAGATGTTTGATAAAGTATTGATATTCTTACTCCATCTTTAGCTCTAATGCCATCTGAACCTTTTTTCCAACCTGCTTTTTCAAGCAAAGCATTTGCGCCAGCAATATCCTGCTTTAAGCAATGAGTGTTTTTTGCAGCGTAAAGATCGGGTGCTGGAACCAAGTCACATGTAACATCGCCAGCTTTCCCATACCCAATTTCTACAAGCAATGGTCTATCAATAGCCATAGATAGGGCTTTCCTTACATTTATATCAGAAAGGAATGGGTGAGGAGCTTTTCTAGTAGAACGTGTATCTGCATCCAAAGAAGGATCGGGATTGGTCATATTCATTTCCAATCTCTCAACCAATGGACCAAAACCCGCGATTGCAATTCCTTTACCAGCTTTTTCCATGTTAGCAATCACTTCAGGAGCAAGTTGTAAGTTCCAAGCATAATCAAACTCACCTGTTTCCAGTACTGATCTACCAGCAGCAGTAGCGTCTCCACCACCTTTAAATGTTACAGTAGCGAATGCTGGCTTGTTTGGATCTCTGTAGTTATCATTAGCTTTCATCTGAATAACATCATTGGGTTTGAACTCTGTTACAACAAACGGCCCTGTACCGATAGGTCCAAAGTTTTCTGCAGTACAGTTTGGAGCCTTAGCACCCATACAATTTGCAAATTGCTTCTTCTGTAGGATTGGTGTTTGGCCTCCTACAAAAGGGCCATAAGGGTTTGGCTTAGGAGCAGAAAAGCTTACTACTACTGTTCTGTCATCAGGAGTAGCAATTCCTGTTACACCATCAAACTTTTCCAATTGAGCACAACCGCCATCAGGGTCCATGCAATATTCACCGGTGAATTTAACATCGGCTGAAGTAACTGGTGATCCATCTGACCATTTAAGTCCTTTTTTTAGTTTCCAAGTTATGGACTTAAGGTCAGCGCTTACGCCACCATTACCCACTGTTGGCACTTCTTCTGCCAAGAAGGGAACAAGCGCCCCTGTTTCATTATATCTAGCCAATGGTTCTATGATCATCGATGAAGATTCAATGTCTTTAGTTCCACCTGAGAGATAAGGATTCAAAATAGAAGGAGCCTGCCAGTATATTATACTGACATTTCCATCAGAACCTCTTCCTGCGAGACTTGCAGTTGCCATTAGAGCAGTTACCAGTCCCAAAAAAATTGATTTAATACGCATTTATGATTTCCTCCAACGTTTAAATGTCAATAAGGGTGACGTCTAACCATAGAATAATGATTCTCAGCCACCTAGTTGACCAAAGTGAGAGTATGCCTTATCGTTTTGAGAATGTAAATAATGTAATTGACTGGAGAAGTTTTTTTACAATTTAAATAACTGCAATTGCTGAGAGGTTTTTATTTAATGTTAGATAAGTATTCGGAACCAGTTGCCAGCTTCAAAAACTTAAGGGTCGAGTTTGATACAAAAGATGGGAAAGTAGTGGCAGTCGAGGATATCTCATTTGATATCAAGCCTAAGCAGACAGTATGTTTAGTAGGAGAGTCTGGTTCAGGAAAGTCTGTTTCCTCTTTGTCAATGATGAGATTAGTTGAATTTGGGGGAGGTACTCTTGCCGGAGGGCAGCTTTTTTTTAATAGGAAAAAATCTGGTGTTGTTGATGTAGTCAAATCCAATCAATCGGTAATGAGATCAATTAGAGGTAATGAAATAGGTATGATTTTTCAAGAACCTATGACTGCTCTTAATCCTGTTTTTACCGTTGAAAGGCAGCTAACAGAGGGTCTTATCGTTCATAAGGGTTTGAGTCGGTCAAGTGCAAAAAAAAGAGCTCTAGAGTTGATGAAATTAGCAAAAATTCCCGAACCAGAAAGAAGGCTTAAACAATTTCCTCATGAGCTTTCAGGAGGCATGAGACAGAGAGTTGTCATAGCCATAGCTCTTGCTTGTGAACCAAGGCTCTTGATAGCCGATGAACCTACTACAGCCTTGGATGTAACCATTCAGGCGGAGATATTAGCATTGATCAATAGACTCAAAGAAGAAACAGGTACAGCTGTGATGTTTATCACCCATGATATGGCAGTTGTAGCGCAGATGGCTGATAGAGTGGTAGTGATGTATCAGGGTAAAAAAGTTGAAGAGGGTACGGTCCATGAGATCTTCAGCAATCCTAAACATGACTACACCAAATCCTTATTAGCGGCTGTTCCGAAGCTTGGGGAAATGGCGAGTAAGAAATATCCGGAACCCATGAAGCTTGTAGGAGAAGGAAGCTCTAAGACACCACAGCCCATTGTTGGAACAGAACAGCCTCTGTTAAAAGTTAATAATCTAGTAACACACTACCCTGTAAAAGGAGGAGTGTTCAGAAGAACTGTTGCCCGTGTTCATGCTGTAGAAGATGTATCTTTTACAATTATGAAGGGTAAAACCTTATCGCTTGTTGGAGAATCAGGATGTGGTAAGTCAACAGTTGGCCGATCCTTAATTCGTTTGGTGGAACCCACCTCAGGTAAGGTTGACTTAGACGGACAAGATATTTTATCTCTTGCTCCCAAAGACATGCGTGAGGCCAGAAGTAATATTCAAATGGTGTTCCAGGATCCCTTTGCTTCTTTGAACCCTCAGATGCTTTTAGTTGATCAAGTAGCGGAACCTTTACGCAATTATGGGATATTAAAGGGTAAGGATTTAGAAGAAAGGATAGCGGTATTGTTTGACCGAGTGAAGCTGCCACGTAGTTTTATGCGCCGTTATCCGCATGAACTTTCAGGAGGTCAACGTCAAAGAATAGCTATAGCACGTGCATTAGCCTTAAACCCTAAACTCATCATTGCTGATGAAGCAGTGAGTGCTCTGGATGTATCTGTTCAGGCACAGGTGTTAAACCTAATGATGGAATTGCAGGTAGATCTGGGATTATCCTTTTTGTTTATAAGCCATGATATGGCTGTTGTTGAACGGGTAAGCCATGATGTAGGTGTCATGTATTTAGGAAGACTTGTTGAGATAGGGCCTAGACCTTCTATCTTCCGTAATCCTCAGCATCCATACACACAAGATCTATTAAAGGCTGTACCTATTGCTGATCCTAACCAGAGAAAATCTGAAAGAGATTTAAACTTCAAGCCTTTACCATCACCTATTCATGATCTAAGTCATGATCCTGGACCTTCTGAGTATAAAGAGGTATCAAAAAATCACTTTGTACTTACTACAGATTGCGGGTATTAAATGGAAAAATTATCAGCTATCGAAATTTTGAGTAAGTTAGTATCTTTTCCTACTGTTAGCAATACTAGTAATTTGAAACTTGTTGAATGGGTGGAGAATTATCTACTAGGTTTCGGTATAGAATCGTATAGAAAATATAATGCTGATGGGGATAAGGCGGCGTTATTTGCTCATGTTGGCCCTATGAAAGAGGGGGGAGTGGTTCTTTCAGGTCATACTGACGTAGTTCCTGTGGAAGGGCAGAATTGGATTAGTGATCCCTGGGTGCTTGATGAAAGAGAAGGAAAGTACTTTGGTAGAGGATCCTGTGACATGAAAGGCTTTGATGCTTTAGCTATTTGGGCAATGGTGGAGGCAAATGAAAAGGGAGTAAACAGACCTCTTCAGATTGCATTAAGTTATGACGAGGAGGTAGGGTGCTTGGGAGCGCCTCCAATGATAGAGGAGATGTTAGAAAAACTACCAAAAGCTAGTATGGTGATAGTAGGAGAGCCTTCTACAATGTTAGCAGTTACTGGTCATAAAGGGGCACTGGGAATCAAAACTCATGTAATTGGTAAAGAGGTTCACTCATCGATTTTAGATAGAGGTGTTAGCGCTATAATGAACGCTTCTAAGTTAATCCAATGGGCAAATGATGAAAATACTGCTAATAAGTTAAAAGAGCCATCTGAAACTGCACGTTTGTTTGATCCTTCTTACACTACACTTCATGTGGGAACTATAAAAGGTGGAACGGCACATAATATAACATCTAAAGATTGCTGGTTTGAGATGGATGTAAGAGTTGTATCAGATGAATCTGTTGAGTTTTGGTCGAAAAGATATCTTGAAAAAGCAAAAGAAATAGAAGATGAAATCAAGAAGATATCTGAAGAGGCTAGTATTATTGTAGATATGCGTTCAGCTGTGCCTGGCCTCCGACCTGAGGAAGGTGGTGAAGCTGAATCATTGGTGAGACAAATATCTGGTGATAATGGTGATCACTATGTTTCCTATGGTACAGAAGCCGGACAATTCCAAGAAAAAGGATATTCAGCGGTCATATGCGGACCGGGAGATATAGGAGTTGCTCATCAACCAAATGAATATATAGAAAAAACTCAGTTTGAAAAAGGCAAAAATTTTATGAAAAATTTGATCGAGCGACTAGCATCTTAAATTAGTAGTGCATTAAATAAATGCTATTTTGTGGATCGTTAGCTTAAATCATGATTAAGTTTAATCATATTTCTGGTAGCTTTTATCAATAAGTTTCATTTTAAGTAAAAAAAGATCTGCTTGTTGTTACTATTGTTAATAGGTGCTGGAGAATAAATTTTAACTATGAAAAGTTTTTGTTTTTTAAATATTTGATGCTTACTGGGAGTCTTGTTTGTTGGCCCCTACGACAGAGAGTATTAAAAATCAAGTTTTTAAACTATTTTTCTTTTCGTCACTTCCTACTTAATAGCCAAACGAAGAATATACCCCCTACCAACCCGGTGACTATACCAATGGGCATATCTTCAGGAGCCATAATAGTTCGAGCAGTTATGTCAGCCCACAAAAGAAAAATAGCACCCAACAGAGCAGAAAAAGGTATTACGCGGATGTAGTCACCACCAACAATCATACGTACAATATGAGGAATCATCAGACCAACAAAACCTATCATTCCTGAAAAAGCAACCATCACTCCAGTAATAAGTGCGCAAACAAAGAATACTTGGAGACGAAATTGTGCAACCCTAATACCGAGCGTCGCAGCTGTTTCATCCCCAACAGTCATAGCATTCAGTACGGTTGTTTGGCTCAATAGCCAAGCACCACAAAAAAACAGTATTATAAGTGGATAAATAAGCTGATCCCATTGCGCAAAACCTAGTCCACCTAGCATCCAAAAAACAACAGTATGAGTAGCTCTGGGGTCACCGAGGAAAATTAACATGTTTGCTCCAGCCATTATGATAAACGACACAGCGACACCAGCCAGTACTAAACGATCGGCACTCGTGGCCCCAGCAAAACGTGATACTCCTAAAACTATAAATGTCGCACCTAAAGCCCCCAAAAATGCAAGAAATGGAACCGTTAGGAGACCGAAAAATAGACCTGTGTGTAAAAGTGCTAATATTGCTCCAAATGCTCCTCCAGATGATATCCCGAGGAGATGCGGATCAGCGAGCGGATTACGCGTTACAGCTTGAAGACTGGCACCTACTATCGCTAAACCTGCGCCAACCATCATGCTCAAAAGTGCACGAGGAAATCTTATATCCCAAATAATAGCTTCTCGTCCCTTACTCCAATACGAGTCAATGGTCCCGGGTGCTACCTTGTTTGTCAAAACTCCCCATATAGTGCCAGTAGGAACAGCAACTGCTCCAACAGAGATTGCTATAGACAACGATATTATCAATATTGCAAACCCTGTAAGAGCTAGATAAACAAGCATTGTAGATTTTTGGCTATTAGTCTTTACAATACTTTCAGTTTTCACGACTAAATTATGACCCCCAAAACGCCTTTAAAAGGGTTTTTACAGCATTAATATTTCTGGGGCCTGGAGTGGCCTCGACATATTCTAAAGTCACGAAGCGATCATTTTTAACTGCGTCTAAATTTGCAAATGCTGGATTTGACATCATAAACTCTCGCTTCTGTTCGGCGGTTACATTACCATAGTTAACTATCACGATTACCTCAGGATTCCTATCAATGACTTCTTCCCACGTGACAGTACCCCAACTTTTCTGAAAGTCATCCATAATGTTTGTTCCTCCAGCTGCCTCTATTAGAGCTGTCGGCATCGCATAAAGTCCTGCGGTAAAGGGAGCGTCTTCACCACTATCATATACAAATACCCTCAAAGGGTTTTCAGCTTTATGGTCTTTTCTCTCTTTGGACAGCTCTAAGCGATATCCATCTACAAGCGATTTAGCCCGCTCTTCAACTCCGAAAATACGGCCCAAGTTTAATAGATCATTATACATGTCATCTATGCTCGCTTTATTCTTTTTCATGATGTGAGTGCAACTTTCTGTTAGCTCATAAACTTTTATACCGAAAGGCTCGAGCGTTTGAGGTGTTACTTCACCACCAACTTTCATGCCATAATTCCAACCAGCAAAAAAGAAATCAGCATCTGCTCCCACTAATACTTCTTTAGAGGGATATTTTTTTGATAGTTCTGGAAGCGCATTAACCCCTTCACGCATTTTGGCGTCGAGTTTATTCCAGCCAGAGATACCTGTATATCCGACCATTCGATCGGTTAGTCCAAGAACTAACATCATCTCAGTCAAATTAACGTCATTTGATATCGCTCTTTTAGGAGGCGAGGTAAAAGTAACGTCTCTATCACAGCTTTTTATTGTTGTTTGTGCACCGATAATCGATACAGATTGTAAAATCATCAAAATAGTTAACATACCAATTTTTATCATTGAAATTAGTTTCAATATTTTATCCTTAAATTATAAATGAAAAGTTATGTGTTTTTCCTTGCTAGGGGTAAGAACTTGGTGTTTTGTTGTTACCTGAAATGCTTGTGTGATTTTTTTCTCAGAAAAAATATTATCGGGTTGACCAAAACCTAACGAACGACCATCTTTCACAAGTAACACATCATCACATGTAGAAGCAGCCATATTTAGGTCGTGAAGAGAAGTTACAATAGTAATTTGTAGATCTTTAAGTAGTTTTATGGTCTCAAGCTGTTGGCGAATATCAAGATGATTCGTTGGTTCATCAAGAATAAGAATATTTGGCTCTTGAGCTAAAGCACGAGCTACCATTACTCGTTGACGCTCACCTCCAGATAGAGTACTGAGCTCTCTATCTGCGAGATCATATAAATTTAATAGTCTGAGTGCAAAAGAAATAATTTCATTATCACGTACTCCGTTTGCACTTCCAAACCACTTCCGATGAGGAGTCCTTCCAAGCCCAACTATCTCTTTTACTGTGAAGGAGAAGTCTGATGGATGTTCCTGTAAAACTGCTGCTACTTTGCAGGCTACTTGGCGTGCGGGCATTCCCCAAATATCAATTCCATCAACCCTAACAATACCAGTAGTTGGCTTCAGATAGCGATATAACAATCTGAGGAGAGTTGATTTTCCAGATCCATTTGGGCCAACGATGCCTAGAATACGTCCAGCCATCAATTCGAAGCTAATCGGATGAAGAATAACTTTCCTATTTTGTGGCTCAGACCAAGAAGCGTTTTCTATTGAAATACTAGCAGGTTCTTTCATCGAATTTACTCAATCCTAAGTTTAGTGATTATAGAAGATATACTATTGATTGGAGGGAATCGTCCAACAATATTTGATCTGAATAATTTTGGTCTGTCCTTTCGATGCAGGAATCCGTCAGTTTTCGATTTATATATTGAAATCAAATCTTCCAAAGATTTTATATACTCCGATTTGTTGGGATCAATATCACCAAACATGTAAGTAAAACCATTTAGAGATGTAAGAGACAAAATACATGCCCGTTTACAATTACTCATACATTTAACACCTCTCACATTGATAAGCCTCTTAATCTTTAATTCTTGAAACACTTTTTGAGCTAAACGCGTACCACCACGATCCTCATAAAAATCTTCACGATTATCGCGGCAGGTGACACAAATTGATAAAAAGGGTAGCTCGTTCATAATACAGTCTTGAATGTTATGTTATAACATACACCATACCAATTATTTTAAGTCAAGTTCAAACCTAAACTTTTTACAATTTGGTACAAATCCATAGGTCTAAATCCTAAAAGAGAAGCAATTGATACTAATCTTATGGTTTTTGCATCTCAAAACGATAGGTGGAAAAAAATTTATATCATAAGAAAGACTATCGAGATAAAGTCAGATTTTATGTATGCTTTATGGAGTAAAAATTTTTAAATGCAGTTGACGTTGCTGGCTTTGACATTAAGTTAAGGCCAGTTGGGTGACTGGTTAGGAAACAAAGATGATTGAAAATACTGCTATAGATCAAGAAAAATTAGATAAACTGGCAAAATTAGCTGTTTACACTGGGGTTGGGTTGCAAAAGGGTCAGAATTTACTTCTAACAGGTCCGATTGACGCATTGCCTTTGGTAAGGTTAATAGCAAAACATGCTTACAAAGCGGGAGCAGGTCTTGTGACTCCTCTATTTTCTGACTCTGAAATTATACTTTCTAGATACAAATATGCTCAAGACCAATCCTTTGATGTAGCTGCCGATTGGCTATATAAAGGAATGGGCGACGCTTTCGATAATAATACTGCAAGAATGGCTATAGCAGGAGACGACCCAATGTTATTATCTGAGATGGATCCAGAAAAAGTTGCGAGAGCGAATAAAGCAAATTCTGTAGCCTACAAACCAGCAAGAGAAAGGATAACTCAGTTTGATATAAACTGGAATATTGTTTCCTGGCCTGGGATTAGCTGGGCAAAGCGGATGTTTCCTGATTTAGACTCATTAGAAGCTCAAACTAAATTATCGGAAGCGATTTTTCTTGCATCCAGGGTAGTCGAAGATGACCCCGTGCAGGCATGGAAAGAGCATAACTGTGCTTTAAGAAAGAAAACAGATTGGCTAAATGGAAGAAACTTTAAAGACTTACACTTTATAGGTCCAGGTACTGACTTGAAGGTTGGTTTGGCAGATGACCATGAGTGGATGGGGGGTGCATCTCAAGCACAAAACGGGGTGATCTGTAATCCAAATATACCATCCGAAGAGGTTTTCACCACGCCTCATTATCTTAGAGTAGAAGGTCACGTGTCATCAACTAAGCCACTTTCGCATCAAGGCTCTCTCATTGATGAAATAAGAGTAGAGTTTAGGGAAGGAGCCATAGTTCATGCCAAGGCCAGCAAAGGGGAAAAGATTTTTAACAAGGTTCTTGAGTCAGATGACGGAGCTCGTCGTCTCGGAGAGGTAGCTCTTGTTCCAGATAGCTCACCAATTTCCCAATCTGGTCTACTGTTCTATAATACTTTATTTGATGAGAATGCGGCTTGCCATATTGCATTAGGACAATGTTACTCGAAATGTTTTAAGAGTAAGCAAAATCTTTCTCAAGAGGAAATAAAATCGAGAGGAGGCAATTCTAGTATGATCCATATCGATTGGATGATTGGGTCCAAAGAGATTGATATTGACGGCCTTTCTGAAAATGGAGAAATTACTCCGGTTTTTAGAAAAGGTGAATGGTGTGTCTGAAATCAATCCAAAAATGTCCAAGATTTTGTCCGAAGCTTTAGTAAGGTCTGCAAGACAAAAGGGAATAGATAGAAAAAAAGAAGCAGATACAGTAAAATTAGCGAAAGCAGTCAATGTGTCAATAAGTGCTGAGGCAAAGCAAAAGTTACTTAAAAAGCTCTAAAAAGTAAGCTTTAACCTTCATCCAATGAATGTAACTCTCGTCGCATTATTTTTCCCGTGCTGGTTTTTGGAACATCTTCAACGAATTGTACTTTTCTTGGACACTTATATGCGGCTAGCTCTTTTCGACAAAAAGCTATCATATCTTCCTCAGTTGAGGTCGTGCCTTCCTTAAGAACTATATATGCCTTAGCAATCTCACCTTTCAATTCATCCTCTTGCTTGCCAACAGCTGCAAGAGCAACATTAGGATGCGCCGCTAATACTCTTTCGATCTCAGCCGGGTAGACATTATATCCCCCCGTTAATATCATATCTTTTTTCCTATCTACAATGTACACGCAGCCATCTTCATCCATGGTTCCTAAATCTCCTGAATGTAACCAACCATCCGGCTCAATTGTTTCACGTGTTTTTTCTTCATCTCCAAAATATCCCATCATGGTTATCGGCCCGCGCACCATTAGTTCCCCAACTTCTCCGCGAGGCATAGTTATTAAAGGGTCATCGACATCAGCTATTTTCAGTTCACAATATGGTATGGCACATCCGATTGATCCATGTTTGTTTGGGCCATATAAAGGAAAAGTGGAACCAAGGCCTGCGATCTCTGTCATACCCCAAAGTTCAATTAAGGGAACATTAAAACCTTCTTCCACTGCTTTCATTGTAGCTACAGGCATAGTTTGCCCTCCAACGTAACATCGCTGTAAACTTGATAAATCAGCTTTTTTGAAAGATGGACTGTTTAACATAAACATATACATGGTTGGCACACCATCAAAAATTGTGGCCTTATATAACTCTATGTCTGAAAGCATTTTCTCTGCATCAAATGTTTTATGAAGAATCAACTTAGTTCCAAACATCATCATGCCTGTCATAAGGACATTTCCATAAACATGCGGGCAGGGTAAAGCACTCACTATTACATCTGCTGATCCTCTGGAATGAAGTTGGCTGGTCATAGAACCGTTCAATATTACTGCTTCATGTGATTGCATTGCACCTTTAGGATGGCCTGTTGTTCCAGAGGTATAACCGATAGTGGATAAAGACTTGGGTGATTTAGAGGGAATCGGGCTGGGGCTTAAGTTGCTATCCAATAACGAGTTAAATGACATACAACCTTCTATATTATTTCCAAATGATATAATCGTTTCTAAATCGGTCTTACTTTTTAAAGGTAATAATGAAGGAGCTTTATCTTCAGATGTTATGATTGCTTTTGCTCCGCAATCATTTGCAACATATTCGATTTCTGAAGGAGTAAGCATGGTATTAAGAGGATTAATGACGGCTCCGATTCGGGCTATAGCAAAATAAGAAACAACCCATTCCCAACAATTAGATGCATAAAGAGTAACGACGTTATCTTTCTCGATTCCTATTGACTCTAACCCTCCGGCAACTTTTTCAACCATCTCATTTAATTGATTATATGTGTATGGTGTGTCCTCGAAAATCAGGGCTTCCCTGTCTCCAAATTTTTGCGCTGCATTTCGAGCAATCTGACCTAAGTTTTCAAGCATAGCGTGATCCTCCTTACTCATAAATTTTTCCATAAAACACATGCTTTGTCAAAATAGTCAATATTCTGTCTATGTAGCTTAGTAACTATTTCAAATTTAATTGTCGTAGAAGCTTTTAAGAAGTTGAAACGCTCTAGGTTTATAATTGGAAATATCTTCCCAAAATTTTTCATCAGTAAGTTCTAAAAATCCTGGTAGTTCTTTTAAATCCTTTTCTTTAAGGTTCTTAAAGCCCATGGACCAATTTGAAAAATTTCTTTGGTCGTATGAACCTTCCTCCAAAATTGTTACGGTATGATGTCTGTTGTCGTTTATGATCCTTGGCCAGACATTGTCGATAGACCTTTTCGGACCTTCAATAATCTGCAAAAAATTTCCACGATTAAACTCTTTGTTGAATCTGTAAATTAACAGGCCTGTGATACTCTCTCTGCTGTTCCATTCTACTGATTTTTTAAGTAGCTCCTTTAATTCAGCATTCGATACTTTTGATTTTGAAAAGCTGCAATATAAAATATAACTATACATTTTTTTCAACGTATCTCAAATAAAAGCAAAAATAGTCTTATTTTTTGCCAAATGATTAAAAATTAGCGACTTGTGTTAATTTATTGTAAATTAATATCTAGCTTAATAAGTAATCCGATTTAAGGAGAGTTCAATGAGAGAAGCTGTATTAGTTTCAACTGCACGAACACCTATTGGTAAGGCCTTTAGGGGGGCTTTCAATGACACTCAAGCACAAGAGCTGGTGGGTCACGCAATATATCACGCAGTCAATAGAGCAGGAGTGGAAACTAAAGACATAGATGATGTGATTATTGGCGCAGCAGGACAGCAGGGTACTCAGCAAGGTAATATAGCAAGACAATCTTTATTAAGGGCAGGTCTACCAGTAACAGTTCCTGGAATGTCTTTGGATAGGCAATGCGCATCAGGCATGATGGCACTCGCCACTGCCGCAAAGCAAATAACAGAAGATGGAATGAAAATTACAATAGGTGGAGGGGTAGAGTCTGTCTCTCTAGTAAGAAATGAAAATTTTAGAACAGATAGAGCCAGAGATCCCTGGCTGGAGGAAAGGTTACCGGACCTTTATATGACTATGATAGAGACAGCTGAGAACGTAGCTGAACGTTATAAGATATCAAGAGATGAACAGGATGAGTACGCTCTTCAATCGCAGATAAGAACAGCAAAGGCACAAAATTTGGGATATATGGATGAGGAAATTGTTCCATTAAAGTCTGTGATGAAATTCAAAGATGGTGAGACTGGTGAAATAAAGAAACATGAAATGTTTTTAGAAAAAGATGAAGGAAATAGACCGGGTACAACTATAGATGGCTTAAGAGGATTAAAGCCTGTATTCAAAGATGGGATAAATATAAAGAAAGGAAATTATATAACGGCGGGCAATGCATCTCAACTATCCGATGGGGCGTCAGCTTCTGTTTTAATGGAAATAAAGGAGGCAGAGCAAAGGAACTTAACACCCTTGGGTGTTTACAGAGGTATGGCAGTAGCAGGTTGTGCTCCTGATGAAATGGGTATTGGTCCCGTGTTTGCGGTTCCGAAATTACTTCAGCAGCATAATCTAAAAATGGATGATATAGATCTTTGGGAATTAAACGAAGCATTTGCAAGCCAAGTCATTTACTGCAGAGATAAGCTTGGAATTCCTAATGAAATTCTTAATGTAAATGGAGGGGGGATCTCAATAGGACACCCTTTTGGAATGTCTGGAGCTCGTCTGGTCAGTCATGCATTGATAGAAGGTAAACGTCGTAAAGCAAAAAATGTTGTTGTTACTATGTGCGTAGGAGGTGGAATGGGTGCTGCTGGATTATTTGAGGTGTTATAATTGCTAAGTGTTAAGGATCCAAAAGAGTTAAAAAACTTTAAAAGCTTTGATTTAGGTTATGGGGACTGGGTATTAATTGACCAAAATTTAATAAACGACTTTGCTGAAGTTTCAGGAGACAATCAATGGATACATGTAGACGTAAAAAGGGCCTCCACGGATATGCCTGAAGGTCAAACGATAGCACATGGATTACTTACACTGTGTCTCTCGACAAAAATGGGTCAAGAACAATTAAAAATAGAAAATACAAAATTAATCATCAATTATGGTATTGACAATTTGAGGTTCACATCTCCAGTAAAGGTAAATTCAAGGATAAGGATGCACTCTTTGATCAAAGATGTGACTTTAAGAAAGGACGAAAGTATTTTACTTAGGATTAAAAGAGTTATCGAAATAGAAAAACAAGAAAAACCCGCAATGGTAACTGAGACCCTGTCATTGATTTATCCAAATTAACAATAGTTTGTAGAGTTTAAAAAGAGTCAAAGTCAATAAATCGATTTAGCAAACTCTTCGAGGGACTTTGTTAGACCGTCATTGTTTAGATGAAAACGATCAATTTCCATTTCCCAGTCGGCCTCTTTGAAATTCGGTTTATTATCTTTAAACCAACCTTCGTTTTCAAAGGAAAATTGATCGTCAGAACAAATTTTTGCGGTTAATATCCATGATTTCAAATCAACTTCCTGAAGACTAGAAATTATTTCTAGACATTTTTCTCTGTTGTGCTCCATGAAATGGGCAAATAGAACTGCCCTTGTCCTGTGATCAGTATTAGTTTTTCCCATGGGAATTGGATCCAGTTCAAGAGCACTCTCTAAAAGTTCTAAACCTTTTTCAGTTGCACCTATTCTAACTAAGATCTCGCCATAAACGGACAAAACACGAGGGTCGTTTGGAACCATCTTGTAGCATGCTCTCGCATGCCTCTCTCCTGCCTTAAAATCATGACTACTTAATGCTACCTCCGCCAACATTCTATGGACTTCAAAGTCATTATCATTTAGCTGTTGGGCTTGCTCGATACATTTCATAGATGTATCCCACCATTCTTCCATGTCACCTTCTACATAGCCTCTCCCCATAGCTTGACCTATAGCGCATGCTTTCCAAGCATATGCTTGACCATTTTTTGTGTCTGCTTTGATCGCTTTGTCAAAAGATTCTATTGCTTCTAAGCAAGACTCTTTTTTGAATTTGTGATGTAATACTTTTCCCTTTAAAAGAAGTTCATATGAGGTCAAATTTTCAGTTGGCTTTCTGTTAGCCCTTTCTAAACTAGAGATTTCAATTTCACCCAAAAGTGCTATAGATATTTTTCTAACAATTTCGTCTTGTACATCAAAAATATCTTCCAAAATTCTATCATACTTATTATTCCATAGAGCTTTACCATCAGAAGTATCAGAAAGTTCTATCGATATTCTTACTCTTTTACCTGACGATCTAATACTTCCTGAAACGGCATAATCAACACCAAATTTCTTGCAGAATGAACTTAGATCACTATCGGTATCTCGGAACTCAAAGCAAGATTGTCTAGATAAAACTTCCAACTCTCTTATTCTTGAAAATTCAGTGATAAGATCTTCTACAACTCCATCCACGAGATATCCGCCATCTTCATCATTATTCATATTATCAAAAGGTAAAACTGCCAACTTTGGTTTATAGCTTCTATTAGCGTCTAAAAGCTTTTTTTCTTCTGTAGCATTAGTCTTAACAACCTTTTCGCCAGATGGAGATATTCCGTAAACTTGGTATGCTTCATCGATATTTTTTAGTGGTTTTGTACCCGCATCTTCTATGGTATGTGCAATTCTTTTATTCACTTGGTCTTGAACGGCTGTAGATAATAAAATTTGGCCAGGAGTGCATGCTGTCTCTAGTCTTGCTGCAATATTAACCCCATTCCCATACACATTGTCTCCTTCAATGATTACGTCATCTAAATGGATTCCCACTCGCCAATCCAGTTTGGACTTTTCTGAAAGTGTCTTGTTTCTTTCATGTATTGCTTTCTGAAAACCGATTGCTGCGTTAACACATTCAACAGGACTTTCGAATTCTGCTATGACAGAATCTCCCGCGGTATAGAAAATTCGGCCACCGGAATCTTTTACCAAAGGATCAATTAGTGACCTACATGCTTTTAAATTTTCTAATGTTAACTCCTCATCTTCTTCCATACGCCTGCTAAAGCCAACGCAATCAGTGGCAAGAATAGTTGTTAGTTTCCGTTTAACTTTTGACATAAATTTTTTTACAACATATCTGTGTTAAGTTTCAAAAATATACCTTTTTTATTTTTTGTTAAAGAGTTTATTAATAATTGAATTAATCCTCGTAATCTGACATTGGAGGGCATGTGCAAACTAAATTTCTGTCCCCAAAAACATTGTCGATGCGATTAACGGGAGGCCAATATTTATCAATTCTAAAAGATCCGGGAGGATAACATGCTTGTTCCCTTGTGTAGGGTCTATCCCATTCCCCAACCAAATCTTCCACAGTATGAGGGGCATTTTTTAAAGGATTATTTTCAGAATCAATTCGACCCTCCTTGATATCCCTTGCTTCTTCAAATATTGCTAACATTGCGTCACAAAATCTGTCTAATTCAGCTTTTGTCTCACTTTCAGTTGGCTCTATCATTAAAGTTCCTGCAACGGGAAAGCTCATTGTCGGAGCATGAAATCCGCAATCCACTAATCTTTTTGAGATATCATCTACAGTAACTCCTGTCTCGTTCGTAAGAGGTCTTATATCAATTATACATTCGTGTGCCACTCTACCCTTTGGACCAGTGTATAATATTGGGTAAACACTGCTCAGCCTTTTTGAAATGTAATTAGCATTTAAAATTGCCACTCTTGTTGCTTGGGTTAAGCCAGTGCCTCCCATCATTAAGCAATAAGCCCACGATATTGATAGAATTGAGCCTGAACCAAAGGGGGCTGCAGAAACCGCACCATCGTTTTTACCTTTAACTGGATCTCCAGGCAGAAAAGGTTGAAGATGACTTTTCACAGCTATCGGACCCATCCCGGGACCACCTCCTCCGTGTGGAATAGCAAAAGTTTTATGAAGATTAAGATGGCTTACATCTGCCCCAATTTCGCCCGGTTTAACCAATCCAACCATGGCATTTAAATTTGCTCCGTCAAGATAAACTTGACCGCCATACTTATGAGTGATTTCACATATTTTTTTAACATTTTCTTCAAATACACCATGAGTTGATGGATATGTAATCATGCATGAAGAAAGGTTTTCTCGAAACTCCCTTGCTTTAGCCTCAAAATCCTCTACATCAATATCTCCATTATCAGAAGTTTTCACGGGAATTACTTTTAAGCCTGCCATTTGGGCTGAGGCTGGATTTGTGCCGTGCGCTGACATTGGAATAAGGCAGACATCTCTTTCTGTTTCTCCACGAGACTTATGGTAACGAGAGATTGTTAGTAATCCCGCATACTCTCCCTGAGCGCCGGAGTTAGACTGCATGGAAATTCCATCATAACCTGTTGCATCACATAGCATCCTTGACAAATCATCTATCATTTTTTTATAACCCAGAGCTTGGTTTTCTGGCACTAATGGATGAACTTGAGAAAACTCAGGCCATGAAAGCGGAATCATTTCTGCTGAAGCATTAAGTTTCATTGTGCAAGAACCTAATGGAATCATCGACCTGTCGAGAGCAAGATCGCGGTCTGCGAGTCGGCGCATATATCGTGTCATCTCACTCTCTGCTCTATTCATATGAAAAACTGGATGAGTTAAGAAATCCGATGTTCTCAACAATTCATTTGGTATCAAGTACTCTGCTGTAAGGTCGCTATCTTTCCGATTTATTCCGAATGATCGCCAAACTGCTTCTATAATTGCTGGCCTTGTCCGTTCATCTAAAGAAATACCTATTTTAGTATTACCGACTTTTCTCAAGTTTATACCCTCTGCAATCGCTG